>NZ_MQUI01000014.1:0-80578 GCF_001970915.1 Sphingomonas sp. Sph1(2015) | reverse complement strand
CATACGAGTGCTCGTATGACCAGTCGTAGAACCGAGAACTTCCCGCACCGCTCGCACCCTCGTCAAAGGCGACAAGCATCCCGGCTACCGGCGCTACCGCAAGGTGGCCTGCTGACCACGCTTACTTCGAGCCGGAAGTCTTGATCCCAGATCCGGCCGCCCCATGCACGAGAGCGCTGGCCCGACCGCCGGTTTGTCGCGCGTCACCGCGAGCGCTTCGTATCAGGCGCTTGAACTAAGTCGTCGCAAGCCTTGCCTGACCTCACGCGGATGCTGAGGCTGTTGCGCTCCCTGCTCCAGACGGCAAAAACTCAGTCTCGACGCCGGCCTTGCCACGTCCAAGAAGGTTCAGAGCCGCGCAGGGGATGCTACGTGCCTGAAACTTGCGGCGCAGGAAGTCGGCTTGACCGAGGTCATGAGTGGACAGCAAGACCTGATAATCCTTTGCCTGAACAAGGTTGCCGATCATGTCGGCGAAAGCGGCGGCATGAATCGAATCGTTATGCTGCAATGGGTCATCGAGGATCAGGGCACGCCAGCGCGACCAAGGGTAAGTCAAGCTGGCTGCGCAGAGCATGCTTACCGACAGGGCAGCCATCTGGCCCTCAGAGTGGACGAGCATAGGGTCGATCTTGCGCGTCTCAGGCAGCTCGCCATCGCGCTTGGCGGTTTGCTTTACGGTTCGCTTGTTCACGTGGAGGTCGATGCCGATGCGAGGATCGCAGAGGATCGCTTGGTTAATCCTCTTTGTGAGCCGGTCCAGCGGCTCGATGTACTCCGCGTTGAACTCGCTTACTGCGGTTGCGATTGCCGTGCTGGCGCTGGCGGCGATTTCTTTGGCTCGTGCCGTTTGGTGAGCTGAGCGTTCGGCCTCCGAGCGCTTCTGCTCCACGGTTTCTCGGACCTGATCTCGAGTGCTGGTCGGCGCTAAGTCCGCGATGGCAGCAAGGCGGTCTAGGGCACTACGGTGCGACTGCTGCCGGCTCCAAGCATCGCGTCCCTCCCTGAACCGTCTTAGCGCGGATTCAGCCTCGGCTAGGCGCCCGCGTCCTCGGGCGAGCTGCGTCGTCGCGATTTCGACGCCTTCCTCACTGAAGTTGGCTTCGCTCCAGCCGGCCGCCCGCCAATTAGCGGCCAGCTCAGTCAGTGCCCCCCGCAGCCGGTCTCGCTCCTCGCTGGCTTGCGCAATGCGCGCGCTGAGGCCGGCCTCCGCCTGCTGCAGCGTCGCAAGTCGAAGCTCCTGCTCGGAAAGCGCCCTGCTCGCCGCGTCATAGGCCTGCTGCGCCTTCTCCTGATTGGCCGCAGTGTGGCCGCCTGCGTCTTGCATCTGTTCACGCGTCGGGATCGATTGTCCTGGATACAGATGCTCGGCACGTGTCTTCAGTGCCTCGTCGGCGAGGCGCTCAGCCGTCGTGGCGTCGGTGAGGCGCCGCGCAGCAGCTTCGTCGGCGCGACGTGCGGTGTCGCGCTGGCGAACTGCCGTTGCCTGGACACGGGCCGCCGCCTCCCCGGAGGAAAGTTTTTCGATCCACCGAACTCGCCTCGCAACGCTCGCTTCGTGAGCATCGATGGTCTTTCCGATAAGCGAGAGCTTCTCCTGCACCTCCAAAGTACCGGAATCGAGGTTCCAGCCCAAGCGCGTTAGAAGGGCGCGATTGGCTTCGGCTGCATCGCTGATCTCAGCCCTCAGGAGTTCGATCCTTTTCAAAGCATCCTCCTGCGCAGCTAAGGTGCTGGCAGTAGCGGCGAGTCTGTTCTCGGCCGCGAGGAGCACGTTCTGCTGCCCAGCCAACATTGGTGCGAGCCGCTGAGCGGCGGCGTCGATCCTCTCCTTGAGTTCAGCCGGGGATGCATAGTGAGCTGCGCAGGCAGGGCACTCGTGCGCCTCGTCTGGAAGGTGGATCGCGATGCTGTTGACCGCTGCTGACAGTTCGCCGACAGACCTTTGCATGGCTTGTAAGACCTGCCGGTGCTGATCGACTGTGGTGCTGGCCGATTCGAACGTGCTTCGCGTATTGGACAGCAGTATTTCGACTTGCGGGTTTGCTACTTCCAGCGCCCGCAACTCTTCCGGTCTGCTCTCGAGCGTTCTCCAGCGCTCAAGCCATCGCCGACCTTCTTCAATAGACGCGCGCTCGGATTGGAGGTTTGAGACGAGGTTACCTAGCTCGCGCCTCAGGCGTGCCACGATATCCGCATGCCTCTCGCTGCGTTGAAAATCGATTTCGGCCTGAGCAAAGGCGGATCGAGCGTTCGTAAGAGAGGCAGCTGCCATTTCGCGTTCGAGTCGTGCGGAGTCAAGCGACTGTCTGGCCAGTATGAGTTCGACGTGTTGACCGTGAACGGTCTTAGCGGCCGCTAGGGAGTCCTGTGCTGCTTCGAGTTCACTCCGGCGCTCAGCCGCCACCCGGCGGGCCTCCTCAGTGGCTCGTGTCGCGGCGCCGAGTTCGCGCTCCGCTTCGTCTGCTGATGCCCCGGCAGCGGCGATCGCCGCTTCATTTCGCTTATGCAGCGCCACCATTCGGCGCGCCTCCGCAATGTCGAACTCTCGCCCACGGATTCCCTCCGCAGCTTGATCGATCATGGATTGCAGTCCGCTGGCGTCCAGGGGTTCTTTAGGTCCGGGCGGCGCGGGTTGCGTGGAGATGTGGCCCCAAGCGTCACGTAGCATCAGGACGATGGCTCCGGAGAGTTCATAAGCCTCCCCGTCCGTCAGTGCGCCGGCAACCTGGGCGGAGGCCCAAGCTTCCTCCTCCTGATCGAGAAACATGCGCAGTTCGGCCGCGTCTCGCTCAAGTTCGGCCACCCGCTTGGCGAACGCGCGTGCCGGTATCGTATTACCAGGCCCATGAAGCGAAAGTCCGAACCTCTCGAGTTCGGCGCTCTGCGAAGCCTCCTTAAGGATGGCGAACCGTTCGCCCGGCGCGCGATGCGTGAGGCGCGATAGAGTCGATTGTCCGAGGAAGTGGGTCAGCAGGAGGTATCGGTTTAGCGCCGAGATCGGCTGCCGCCACTAGGGAACGCGGAGGTACTCGGGTATATCGGTCACGTCTCCCCTGAGGGTCGACTCAACAGCCTTGTCGGAAGCAAGCTGCCGCTCGAGGTGCTTGCCGTCCGAGAATTGGAGCGCTGAAAATGTCGGAGCGGGGCTCTTGCCCCAACGGCATAGATAATTCCCGTACTTTCGATAACCATCAGCGTCCCGAAAGTGATCGATCTCGTCCGTAAGTGCCCACTCGATTGCGTCGAACAGCGAGGACTTTCCTAATCCGTTGCTGCCATGCACGATGAGAACGCCAGGCTGAGGTGGCAGTTCGAATTCGAGCCGAGCGAAGCTCCGGAACTCTGAAAGTTCTATCTTCGTAAGATATAGTGCCGTCACTTGGCACCTCCTAGCGCATCGGCCAACCTCGTTACCATCGTATCGGGATCTCTCGTTGTGGCTTCGACGGTGTCGATCCACTGGGGAACGGAGCTCTCTGCCAACCCCGCCTCCGCGAGCAGCTTCGCCGCGAGACCCTGGTTCACGTCGAGACGGGCGTTCAGCTTCTCGTCTACGTCGGCCCATGGCGAGCCGAGGAACGTGCGGGCCCTGAACGCCTCGTACGAGTCATCGAGCGCACCTAAATCGGGGAGCCAGATCACCTTTCGGCAGACCTTCTCGTCGCGCTCTGCGAGGTCAATAACATTACGCCAGTCGGCGTCCGGCGTCGCTCCGATGGCGCAGAGGAAAATGTGGGCGTATATCACCTCGTCTCGTCCCATGTAGGAGCGCGCGATGACCATCTGGCTGTGTAGCAGCCGGAGTGTCGCCTGCATCTCTGCGGTGGTGCCGAGTGAAACGGGCGCAACGACGACGGGGTATGCCCCGAGACGGAGCCCGTACGCCTCGACTGGCAACGCGGCGGTGCTCGCATCAGGCCGCCCCCGGAAGCGCGGAGAGACAAACTCGGGCGCATCTACGCTGGACCAGCCGAGCTCGGCGGCGGAAACCAGTAGGCGGTCCTTCAGGTCGATAGCAGTCATTCCGATGCCCTTTTCGCCTCATCGTCTTGGCGTTGCCTCCAGCTAGCGAACTCGCGCACGACAGCTGCTTTCCAATCTGGAAGTGGACCACGGAGGCGGTCCTTCCACTTCCGGTCGGCTTGAATTATCGCTGGCCGGACCCGTCGCGCGGTCTTGATGCTATCCGCCGGATCGCCGCCGTCCATGATCGTCCCGAGAGGATCGTCGACCACGACGTCGCTCGCTGCGGATAGGATGAGCGCGTCCACGTCCCAGTCGTCCGGCATAGTCCTGACCGACAGGCTTTCGCTTCCGATAGCTTCGCATCCTGTCCCTAGCCCGACTGCCGAGGTGGCGAACCCGAGGTTTCCGGTCGCCGCCGAGCACGGATCAAGCGGCTCGCCGGCATGCGCCGCCGCCGTCATAATTAGAGCGTTTGTCATCCGCTGCAGCGAGGCATGGTCCCCGTCCCAAGGTCGAGCGACCTGCTGATCGACATTCGCGAGCCAGCGAAGGAAGTCGTGACGCACCTTTGGATGGGTCTCGAGCTTGGCCTTCCAGTCGAGCCAAGTGGATTGAACATGGCTCAAAATAGCCGGAGATATTGCGCCGATCGGAGTGGCTGCTCCCGAACTGATCGCCTCCTGCAACTTCTCATCGAGTAGGCGAAGAAGAGCGGCATCAACGTAGCTCTTTAGGTTTGGGTCACCGTAATCGACAACTGAACGAATCGACGATGGCGCCGGCGCTGCAGAAAACGGGCCGAAACTGCTCTCCCAAGCGGCACGCACATCCGCGCCGGTGCGGAGTTCGATGCGGCCGGCGCTGCAACGCGCGAGGCGAACGAGGTCGGCGCTGTCCGGGAGAACGGCGGGTCCGACATGAAGGTCGATCGTGTATCGCTCTGGCAGCCGCTCGCATTCGTCCGCGATGTCCGAAACTCTTCGGCACCCCCGTTCGATGACGATGTGAGCAGCAGGATCAAGCGCGACCTCGATAACGCGTCGGCTCTGCTCTGCCGCCGTCAGCAGTTGCTGCTTACTGGTGGTGCTGGCGAGCCGGGCAATCTTGAGGTTTTCGAACAAGTCATACGTGGCGTCGTCAAGCACGGGTGGTGTCCTGAACGCCTCCTCGTTCAGGACAAGACCTTCGACGTGATTCTTATACTCCGCTATCAGGCTACCGGCAGGCGCGTAGCGTGTCAGGGTGTCGGGACCGTGCCGAAAGATGGCGTGCTTGTAGGCCGTAGCATCGGGCGCTCCTGACAGCGTGGTGCCTGTTAGTATTATGCCGTCCGGAGTCTGACTGCACGCGCTGACAAAGCCGCTCGAGCGCGAGACCTCGACGCCCTCTAGCTGTTTGATCCCGGCCTTTGATGGTGCATTATCGGCGCAAGCCTGGAAGGATGCACTATGGGACAGGTTCTACACGGGAGCGCCCGGACGACAGAGGCAGTCCGTCGAGCGATACAACATAGTCAAGAGAGCCTGAGGGTTCTGGCCAAGCGCCACGGCATCAACCAGAAGACCGTCGCCAAGTGGAAAAAGCGTACGGCAGTCAAGGATTTGCCGACTGGCCCGAAGGATCCGCACTCGACGGTTCTGACCATCGAGGAAGAGGCGGTCATCGTCGCCTTTCGCCGCCACACGCTGTTGCCGCTGGATGACTGCCTTTACGCCCTACAGGCGACGATCCCGCATCTGACACGCTCGTCGTTGCACCGCTGCCTGCAACGTCACGGCATCAGCCGATTGCCCGAGGTCGCCGGGGACAAGACCCCGAAGCGCAAGTTCAAGACCTACCCGATCGGCTATTTTCACATCGATATCGCCGAGGTTCAGACAGCGGAGGGCAAGCTACGCCTGTTCGTCGCGATCGACCGGACGAGCAAGTTCGCCTTCGTCGAGTTGCACGAGCAGGCCGGCAAGATGATCGCCGCCCAGTTCCTGCGTAACCTGGTCGCGGCCGTTCCGTACACCATCCACACCGTGCTGACCGACAACGGCATCCAGTTCACCAACCGCGCCTGCGACAAATACGCCTTCCACCACATTTTCGATCGCGTCTGCGACGAAAACGGCATCGAGCATCGTCTGACCAAGGTGAAGCACCCGTGGACCAACGGGCAGGTGGAACGGATGAACCGGACGATCAAGGAAGCGACCGTCAAACGCTACCATTACGACAGTCATGACCAGCTTCAGCAGCACCTCGGCGACTTCGTCGACGCCTACAATTTCGGCCGCAGGCTCAAGACACTCAAAGGGCTCACGCCCTACGAGGCCATCTGCAAGACATGGCAAAACGAGCCAAATCGCTTCACATCAAACCCGCACCATCAAAGGCCGGGATCAAACATCTAGCCCGGCTGCTTCCAAGACTGCGAGAACCATGCACTGGTTAAGCTGGGAAGCCCTTCCGGCTGAAAAGAGCGGTCCATTCGAGTTGACGGTCACCAGCCTGTCCTTGCGCAGCCTGGGGCGCAACTCATCAAGCACGCCGTAGCTTTCAAGGACTGGCAGGACGTGAGTTCGGAGCCTATGTTCGACGTTCGACTTGAACGCCGCCCCCTGAAAGGCGGCCTCAGCGGCGTTGCGGAGCTGATCGTGAACCGCCCCGGGTTTTCCGGAGGCTCCCACTTGTGAGTAGAAGCATCGGAATGAGCAAGACGACGAACAAGTTTTCGCCTGAGGTCCGCGAACGCGCGGTCCGGATGGTAGGCGAGCACCGGGCGGATTACCGTTCTGAATGGGAGGCGATGGTATCGATCGCCAGCAAGATTGGCTGCACGGCGGAGACGCTGCGTCGCTGGTGTCGTGACGAGGCTAGCCGGCTTGCAGGACCAGCAGCGATGGCCGACGATGACCGTGCCCGGCTGAAGCTGCTCGAGCGGGAAGTGAAGGAACTTCGCCGGGCCAACGAGATCCTCAGAAAGGCATCGGCATATTTCGCTATGGCGGAGCTCGACCGCCCCGGGCGATGGCGGAGCTCGACCGCCCCGGGCGATGGCGGAGCTCGACCGCCACGGGCGATGACGAAGCCTGCCCTGAGCGTGTCGAGGGGGCGTTCATCGACGCGCATCGAGAGGAGTTGGGGATCGAGCCGATCTGCCGGGAACTGGCGGTCGCCCCCTCCTCGTATCATCAGCATGCCGCGCGCCTTGCCGACCCGGGCAGGCGTTCCGCTCGCGCCCGGCGGGACGACGAGCTGAAGGGGCACATCCGGCGCGTCCATGAGGCGAGTTTCGGCCTGTACGGGTCGCGCAAGAGCCTGCCCCGGCGAAGGGCGGGGTGTGGCGGCAACTTCTGCCCGAGGGCGTCACCATCGCCAAATGCACGGTCGAGCGGCTGATGAAGGCGATGGGGCTGGCCGGTGTCCGGCGCGGGAAATCCTGCATCACCACCGTTCCCGACCGCAAGGCACGGTGCCCGCTCGACAAGGTCAATCGGGAGTTCAGGATTCAGCGGCCGAACGCACTGTGGGGCGTGGATTTCAACCCGGCCTTCGCCGGGGCAGGCTCTACGTCCACAGCTGGGCGGGCTTCGTCTATGTGGCGTTCGTCATCGACGCGTTCGCGCGCCGGATCGTCGGCTGGAAGGTCAGCCGCAGCGCGACCGCGGGTTTCGTGCTGGATGCACTGGGGCAGGCCATCCATGCCCGGCGTCCCACGGAGAAGGACGCGCTCGT
This sequence comes from Sphingomonas sp. Sph1(2015), assembly GCF_001970915.1. NCBI lineage: Bacteria > Pseudomonadati > Pseudomonadota > Alphaproteobacteria > Sphingomonadales > Sphingomonadaceae > Sphingomonas > Sphingomonas sp. Sph1(2015). The sequence goes on along the minus strand of NZ_MQUI01000014.1, from coordinate 72,886 downwards.
GCATCACTCGGACAGGGGCTCGCAATACCTCGCCATGAGCTACACCCAGCGCCTTGCCGAAGCCAGGCTGGTGCCATCGGTCGGCAGCGTCAGAGATTCCTACGACAATGCCCTGGCCGAGACCATCAACGGCCTGTTCAAGGCCGAGGTCATCTGGCGTCAGCGCTCCTGGCCCAGCCTCGCTGCCGTCGAAATGGCGGCGCTGCGGTGAGGGGACTGGTGCAACAATCATCGCCTCTTCGGTCCCATCGGATACGTAACCCCCGCCGAGGCCGACTACCATGCCTCACAAAAGAAACGCGATATGGCAGCATGACCCAAACCAAACTGCCTCCGGGAAACCCGGGACGCTTCAGGAATGGATGCTCTGTATGGCGCGGGATGAGGGCTGATGTTCGTCCCCCTGATGCGCTACAATATTTTTCGCAAGCCAAATGCGACCGTCCGCCCCACCGGGTTCAGATAGGCATTTTGATAGTTCAATGGCGTAGCGCCCAAGCCATCGCGCACGCTCTGGCGCGTGTCGAAGATGTTGGTCACGCCAAACGTCATTCGCGTACCCTTGAGCCAGGAGGGCGCCTTCGATCGCCCCAGATAGTCGGCGATGTTGGCGAAGAGCGCGAGGTTGATCGTCGCCAGATCGCCGAATTTCAGATCTCCGGTTGGCGTGCCGGATTCACGAATTGATGTTCCGCTCTGCCACGTCGCGGTGAATCGGGCCCCGAGGCCGCGCTTGAAGGCGCTGGCCTGGAACTCCACCTCGTGCCGGAGGCGACCGCCGCTGGCGTCCAGCGCACCCCCATCGAGCAGGTTCAGAACCGGCCCACCGGGGCGCAGCGATACCCGGTCCTCCAGCCGCCAGCTGTGTTGCAGCGACAGCATCAGCCGGCTCGTAAGGTTTTCGACCCGTCGGGCGGCAGGGCTCCCGGCCTCCACCGTCTCCAGGCGCGCGCCGGGCGGCAGGCGGCGCTTGGCCTCTTCAAGACTCGAGAACACGCGGACGTTGGCGTTCTGAAGACCGGGCGGCAACGGGCCGAGCGGCCGCATGAAGCTCAGGCCCCAGCGAATCTGCTGCTGGTTCGATCGCGCGAAGTTGATCGGCGTCGCGTCGATGCGCTGCAGACGACCCGTCGGGTCGCGGGTGAAGCGCTCCGGGAATGCATCCTCGACCTGCGGCAACGCGATGGGAAAGGCGGCGATCGGATCATCGATCCGCGTGCGGATGTAGTCGAGTGTGAATACCAGATCCGTCCTGGTCATGGGCTTGAACGTCGCGCCTGCGGTGAAGACGTGACGATCATCGGCGCGAAGCACCGGATTACCTCCGAAGCTGCGCGTTATATCGACCGTCTCCCCACGGCGCCCATCAAAGGTGCGAACGTTTGGCACGACGATCAGCGGTGCGCCAAGCTGCTCGACCGCCGGGGCTGATCGCGTATCGCTGACCGAGGCGAGTAGCGACAGCGCGGGCAGGGGCGTCCAGTGTAGGCCATAGCCCAGGGTCCATAGCGTGCCGACGTCCGACAGTCGTTCTGCGGCGACAGTCGCGTTGGCCGACAGCGTACCGATCGACGTGAGCGATGGCGTCGCGGCCCCTGCGATCGGCAGGTCGATGTTGGCCTGGAAGCTGGCGGTGTCGCGGCCCAGCGACCCGATCCGCGTCAACGCTCCGAGTTGGGATCGGCTGCTGACGTCGCGCGTCGTGATGCCCGATCGCAGGCTGAGCGACGCGGCCCCGGCCGGCAGGATGAAAGGGGATCCGTTGACCAGCAAGTCGGCATTGGCCGTCAGGGTGGCGAAGTGTGCCAGGTTCCGCGAAATGGCGGGAACGCCGGTGTCGGTTGTGCTGTCGTTCGTAGTGCGGTCGAGGTTGCCGGTCGCGGTCCATTGCCACTGGCCCAGCCGCCCGGCGATCGTCGTGCCGAGGTGCAGCGTCGCGCTGTCGACGTCGCGGTGCAGCGCGCCATCCGGTCCCACCCCGACCAGCGCCTTGGTCTTGCTCGTCTCGACCCGTCCGTTCAGCGTTGCTGCCACGTCGGCGATCGGATTGGCTGCGACGGTCGCATTCAGGGTGACGCGATGGGTCGCGGGCAACAGCGTGCGATAGTCGCCGAGCGTCGGATCACCGCTCGGCTGCCGCACGTCGCGCTCGCTCTCCAGCAGGGCGCTCGACCGGCTGAGATCGGCATCGAGCATCGTGCGCGTATCACCGCGGATGCGCAGATAACTGGCACCGCCCGCAGTCGTCGCCTGTCCTCCCGCGGTTGGCCCGGCGAGGCTCCCTTGGACGATCCGCGACGTGAAGCGTTCGAAGGCGACCACGTTCACCACCTTGCGATCGGCCGGATAGCCGTATTTCAGTGCGACCTCTTCAGGCAGAATCTCTGTCCGTTCGATCGCTTCGGTGGGAAGCCGGGCGATTTCGGCAAAGCTCGACACGCGGCGGCCGTTCAACAGGACGATCGGATCGACCGACGCATCATTGCGTCCGCTCGACACCTGCGCGCCGAGCGCTTGGATCAATTCGGACACCGTCGCCGTGCCATAAGATCGGATGTCCAAGGCCGATAGCGTGCGTTCGGGCTTGATATCGCCGATGACCGAACCACGCGGCGGCCGCCCGTTGACGACGATGTCGCCAGATGCGGTCGGCGGTCGCGTCGGGGGCGGTGCGTCCTTGTACTGCTCGCGCAGTCTCCGCTGGACATCCTCGGGTAGCGGCTGTCCGTCCGAGCCGTGGAATTGGATGGCGGACGGCGGGCTTGGGGGAGTAGTGGGTGGCGCTACCTGTGCTGCCGCGAGCAGGCCTATGCCGATGATCGTCGTCATCGCGTCACGACGTCCGCTTGGCCGCGAACGGCAGGGTTGCAAGGCCTGCGATATGCACATCGCCCGTCAGCGCCGCGCCCTCGGCATCGAGCGTCACGACAAAGGTCACTCGGGGTTCGGACTTCAGGCTGAACGTCGCGCAGCCTTCGGTCACGGACACCGCCTCAAGCGGCCGCCAGACCTGCGCCCTCGACGATTGGTAGCGCCCGGACCACCCTGTCGCATTGCGGGTCAGTTCGAACGTCCAGTCGGCCCCTGCGAATTCGCCGATCCAGCGTCCGGCGAGGTGATCGGCCAGTTGAGTCGATGTACATGCCGGGGCCGGTACGAGGGGCGCGGCGGGCAGGGCCGTGGCGAGAAGAATGGCGGCGATCATGAAGCTCTCCGGATTGAAGCCGGGTCAAGGAAAGCAGATCGAGGTAGCGGGACGATGCCGCGTTCGTGACGGTGCGTGATACGAAGATGCTACAATCCCGTGCTATCGCCTGATGCGATGCACAGCGCTGCCCTATCCCGAGACCGAATCGTCGTGGTGGACGACGACACCAGCATCCGCGATGCTTTGGGCGATTATCTCGGCGATCATGGTTACGCAGTTCGCACCGCCAGCGGTGCCGCTGGCTGCGATCGCTTGCTGGCCGAGGGACCGGCCGACCTGCTGGTTATCGATGTCATGATGCCAGGGGAGGACGGCTTGTCGCTGTGCCGTCGTCTGGCTCCGACAGGTACGCCGATCCTAATGCTGAGTGCGCTCGACGGCGTCACCGATCGCGTCGTCGGGCTGGAGGTCGGGGCATGGGATTATCTGGCCAAGCCGTTCGAGCCCCGCGAATTGCTGGCGCGAGTACGGGCATTGCTGCGGCGGCCGCGCACAGAGAATCCAGCGACACACGGCGATGCCGTCGCTTTCGCCGGCTGGTGGTTCAGTTCGGAAGAACGCCGCCTGCGCGATCCGCACGGTCGCCCGTTGCTGCTGAGCGAAGGCGAGCACGCTCTGTTGGCGGCTTTCGTGCGGCGCCCCGGACGCGTGCTCAGCCGGGACACGCTGCTGGACATCGCGCGGGGTATTGACGCTGCGTCCTATGATCGGGCGATCGACATCGCCGTCAGCCGGTTGCGTCGCAAGCTTGCGGAAGGTGACAGTGCCCCGCTGATCGAAACGGTCCGCGGGGCTGGTTATCGCTTTCTGCCCACAGTTCGACCGGCATGATGCGCAGCGTCTGGCGGCGGCCGAGCGCCCTGACCGCAATTGGTGGGTTCAGCGTCGCGATTGCCGTACTCAGCGTTGCGATTACCGCCAGCATCGTCCTGCTGATGCCCGATCCGCCCGCCGTGCGCATGACCGTCGCCGACGCCGTCGCGGCGCTGCGGGGTGCCAACGCCGGTCTGGCCCGTACGATCGGGAGTCCCCCGGGCGGGTCGCCGGCGGCACTGCTTCGGCCGGTTCTGGCGCAGGCGGTCGGCCGGCCGATTGCGGACGTGCGGGTCGTTTGGCTTGATCGGAGCGCGCGCCCGACCCGCAGCGGCGGCGTCGTCGTCTTCACGGCGCGTGGCAAGGGCGAGGCCGCCGGCAAGATGTTGTGGCCGGGCGGCACCCCGCCCAGCGGACCGGTCGTCATCCGCCGCCAGGGCGTGCTGCCCATGCGGATTGTTCCGAGAGGCATGACGGATTCGCTGATCGGCAAAGTCCTGCTCTCGTTGCCGCAACCCGCATTTGCTGCCAGCATGCGTCTGGCGGATGGCCGATGGCTGACCGTCGCACCGCAGTCGCCGACCTTTGGCGGGTGGCGGCTGAAGGTGCTGGTCGCGCTCGTTGCCAGCCTCGCGGTGCTGGCACCCCTCGTCTGGCTGTTCGCCCGACGCCTCACCCGACCGTTTCGCACATTGGCGTCGGCGATCGACCACGGCCGCGATCCGCCGCAAGCGCAAGGGCCGCGCGAATTGCAGGATGCCGCGCGCGCGATCCTTCACCTGCGCGCTCGCCTGTCCGCCGAAACCGATGAACGCATGCGCATGCTGACCGCTGTCGCACACGACCTGCGCACTCCGCTGACCAGCCTGAAGCTGCGGATCGAAGCGGTCCCGGAGCCGCAACGCGCCCGCATGGCCGCCGACGCCGACCGCATGGGCGCGATGATCGCCGATGTTCTTGATTACGCCCGCACCGCCAACGCACCGCGACACCCGGTGCAGGTCCGGACGATGGTGGCGGAGATTGTGGGAGACATGCCGACCGTACGTCTGATGGACGGACCGGAGGTCACCGTGATCGCAGTCGAGGCGGCCTTTCGGCGCGCGATCGAGAATCTCGTTCGGAACGCCGAGGACTATGCCGGCGGCAGCCGGGTTGAGGTTACCCACGAAGACGATATCGCCATCGTCCGCGTGGTCGACGCCGGTCCCGGCATACCACCCGCCGACCGTGCTCGATTGTTGCGCCCGTTCGAACGTGGCGACGCGTCACGCAGCCGAGACACCGGCGGCGTGGGACTGGGGCTCAGTATCGTGCAGACATTTGCTGATCTACATGGCGGGACATTGTCGTTGGACGAAGCGGAGGGCGGCGGGACAATCGCGACCTTGGCCGTCCCTGCGCTGGTCCAATAGAATGCCGGAGCAAAAGTTGGCAGCTTTGGCAATATACTGGGCTCGGCGGTCTATGCTGGGCGAAAGCTTGGTGCTACCCTTGTTTTAAATATCAACGAACGACGGATGAACAAGGCCGCCGCTACGATAAAGACACACTGTTGGGGTGTCAGGCCATCAACTGCTTGCTACAAAGCGGCTTCTATTGCCCAAGACGTCTCCTTGGAAGTCATGTCGTAGCTATGTCGGCGAACAGTCAGAGCGCGCGTGGATTTTTGCCGCCCTGCTGGTCCAAGGCGCGAAAGGCTGGACATTGCCGTCCTGTTCACCGACACCCGCAAGGCCGAGGCGATCAAGATTTTTACCAAAACCTATCTCGCGATGCGCGTCGCCTTCGTCAACGAGCTTGACAGCTATGCTATCGCCGGTGAGATGGCTAAAGGCGCAAAATTTCAGGTCAGTTACTTGCTGCCTTTGTCTGTGAGCGGATATAGCGACCCGGCGTGACCCCCATCGTGCGGCGGAACATGGCAATAAAGGCGCGAACATTGTCATACCCAAGATCGAGCGCGATCGTCGTCACGGCCAACCCCTCCGCAAGTTGCTCGATTGCGTGCAAATTACGGGCACGCTGACGCCATTCGGAGAAGCCAAAGCCGGTTTCGGCGGTGAAGCGTCGTGCCAGCGTGCGGGATGAAATGCCCGCCTAGCTTGCCCAGGCTTTCGGTCAACGATCATCCGCCAAGTTCGCCAATATGGCGTCGGTGATGCGCTGAACGTTCGGATCGGACGGGTAAGGCAGGCCGAGCGGTTGGACAGGTAGCGCAGCAATCTCATCCAGCACGACATCGGCGAGCCGGTGTTCAGCCTCCGTTTCAGGGGTACGCCTCCAGCCAGCGACTCGGTGGACCGCTTTGCGCAACAGGCTGCTGGCACGCCGCGTGCGCGGCTCCAGGGGAAGTCGCGGGCAGGCGTCCTCCACGACACACACGCTCCAACCCTGGAACGGCCCGTGCGAGCGCATGGCGTGGGGGACGTGCGGCGGTATCCAGATTGCATGGGTGGCAGGCACCACCCATGACCCGCTGGCCGCTGTGACCGACAGAAGGCCGGCGAGGCTGCCGATCAACTGCCCCGGCGCGTGGGCGTGCGACGCGGTATCCCGCGTCTCGGCTCCGCGCTGCTCGACAGCCAAGATCCGACCAATGCGAGCCGCTTCTATCAAGTCAGGGGGGACAAGCGGCTGGGACATGATGAACACCCAGCCCAACCGTCGCGTTACCCCGCTTCGCCCCGAAGACGCTTTGCCCGATCAGATCGACCATGCGGAGATCGGCGGCGTGACGGTCCGCAAAGGCACCGTAGCAGCCTTTCTTTAGAACGCGATCCAGTGGAGCGATCCCGAAACACCTGATGCCGATCGCGATGCCCTTGCGCATGAAATCGCGGGGTCCGTGCCAGCGTTTAGAGCACTCGGCGTTTTTACCGTATTCACCGTGCGTGACGAGCGTCTACGCGCCCTTTTGGACGGTCATTGATGTGGCGGCCGAAGCGGCGAACGGTCACTCCGGCCACTCGCCATATTGCTTCCAACACACCTGAAGGGGGCGTTCCTGCCAAGGTAGAAATGACACCCCAAGCGCTACCCTGAGAAATAAGGCCGTCATTGCCGATCCGTGGATCAGGTGAGACGGAAGGTTTGGAGCATGGCGCGGAATACCGGTTCGACCATGTCGTAATCAGTACGGGCGGCGGTGCCGGTGGCGATCATCACGCTACCGTCCGGCGCATTGGCATAGGTAACCACTGCCGGATCGGGATGCCGTTCGATATCCGGTCCAAGCGAAGTTCGGGCGCTGAGCCGGGGATGTCGGCGCGGCGTCGTTGAAGCTCGACCGGCGCGGGGAGCGTATCGCGTATCTGTTCGGCCTGCCGGTCGGCGAAGACGTCCAGACGTTCCGTGCGATCGGTGGGCAGGCCGCTGGGCGCGACCTCGCGCGTCACGACGAAGCTGGGGGCTACGCCTAGCGTACCCGGGCCAGCCGACAGGACAAGCATGGATTGGTCCTGCCATCCCGCCGGGTAGTCGATTGTCATTCCTTGCACGCGGTTCACTTCGCTACCTTCGGCGGCCACTTGCCAGCTTTTTCCAGAGCCAGAATAGTATCTGGATCGGAAGGCGGGAACGGATAGCCGCGTGCCCTTAGCTTCTCGATCACGCGCAACCGCGCCTTGTCCTCGTCCGACCCGCGCAGGATAAGGCTGGTGATCGTCCGCTGTCCGGCGGTGATACCGAATTCGTCATGCGCCCAGATGTCGGCACCATGGTCGACCAGGATTTCGACCACCGGCCACTGATCCGTCCAGGTGGCCCTGGTCATGGGAGTGGCCTAAACTTCTGGCGCGCGTTCGTTGAGGCCGATCCCTTTGGCAGCGAGTTCACGAACCTTTTCGGTTCTGGAATTCTTGACAGCACCGATCATCGGGATGTGGGGATAATTTTCCACATTATTATCCTTCTGATTACAACCAGTTGCGCTATGCCTATAGTGAGGACTGTTTTGAGATTGCGCATCATTCGTATCCGTTTTTCTGCAAGGATCGGTTGATTTGACGTCGTCTTTGGCTGAGCGACGCATCAACATTGTCCATCATGTGAAGCGGAACGTCGATCACGGCAATATTTCCACCGGCATGGATCGAGCGAAGTGGCCGCCATCCTGCCCGGACTTTCCAGCGCGGATCGCTTGCTGCGCTTCTCAGGCTGGGAGGATCGAGCGGCCAAGTGCGGGTTGCGGCCGCATCGGGTGCCACTGGCATCGTGTTGAGCCCGTGCAACGGTTCGCCCTTGACGTAGACTTCGTCTATATTCGCCGCGACCGGGTGCGGCACCGTCTTTGCGTGAAGGCCAGCAGGATTGAACGTCGTCGCAGGCAGCCCCGAAACTCAAGAATCCGCAGAATCCATTCCTCCACCCAATGAATACCCTGTCAGGCGCGCGCCCTTTCCATCGGGCGCTTCGGCGACGTTCGTCGCGATCATTTGTGCCCGATCACATTAGAATGTCCGATTACCCAGGTCTTGCCCAATGTCCATCTTGACATCTTTCCAGCCAGTGGTGCCTTGATAGGCTTTAAGACGCGTATTCGTCGTGTTGTTGATGAACATGGCGGCACGGGATTCGGTCGGCTGCTTTGCCTCTGGGTTGACCGGATGTTCCGGCATGTCGGGTTTCAAGTGCAGCTTACGCAGGTTCTCCACCGTGACATTGACGTTCAGCCCCCTGGCCCAGGGCGCCTTGACGACCTTGTCCATGCGAACGAAGCTATAGAGGATCAGCCAGGTCCGCCCCGAAAAGTACAGGCCAAAGGCGGAGATGTCGCTGTGGATGCGTGCAGGCGGCCGAAGACGCCCATGGTGAACATACCGTAGCCGAAACCGCTTTCGCGGACGTGCGGCACGTTCTTGCGACAATCCGGGGTGCCGAGTTGAAGACCCTCATGATCGACGATAGACCCGGGCTTTCGCCGGGGGCGAGCATTTGTCCGCAGGTGCGCCGCATGATTGCTAATCGTGCATCCCGAGCTCAGAATCATTCTGTTGACCAAACGGATATGGGATCGACCGATTCCGACACGGCACCCGCATCGAAATCGTCCTCGACCACCGGAAATACTGTGACGCGTTTCCAATGCGATGACTGTCATCTGCCCGCTGTGGTCAAAACATCCCAAGCACCCCCCTTGCGGCAGCGCAAATGTCGGACATAATGAGCGGCCAATAGAGCAGCACGGCAAGGCATTCGCCACCGCTGAGACCGGGAGATACAGGATGAATGGCGGACCGCATCCCCTTGGCGCCATGGTGTACGCCTTGGCGGGCATGGCATTGATCGGGGCGGCACCAGCCGTGGACCCGTTGACGGATGCCATTGCGAAGGCGTTGCGCTCCGATCCCGCATTCGCAGCCCCACTCCGTGGAAACGTCACGCTCCCCGACGACGCCTCGGCCCTGTCGGGGCTTCCCAATATCCCGAATATCGGCAAGGCGCGGATTACGTGGCGATCCTCCGATCCTGCCGTCATTTCGGACGCCGATATGAGGCACGGCCCTGACGTCATACGCAAGGGGCGCGTCACGCGGGGCGCGGGTGATCGTCGGATCCGCCTGACCGCCACCGTGGCCTTGCCTGACCGCCAGCCCGTATCCGTCCCGATCGACGTCACCGTGCAGGCCGCGCCCGCCGCCGTTCCCGTGCCCTCGGCCTATATGTTCGTCTATTTCACCGGGAATAGCATCGACGGCGAAAAGGTGCGATTTGCCGTGTCGGACGGCAACAATGCCCTGCAATGGAAGACGTTGAACGATGCCCAGCCGGTCCTCGAGTCCCGCGAGGGTACGCGTGGCCTGCGTGATCCGTTCATCATGCGCTCTGCCGAAGGGGACCGCTTCTTCCTGCTCGCGACCGATCTTTCGACCGGGCGTACCGGGTGGCGTGATTCGACCAGCCATGGCAGCCGGTATCTCGAAGTCTGGGAATCGACCGACCTGATCCACTGGGGGAAGCAACGGCATGTTCTCGTCAATCTGCCCGACGCGGGCATGACCTGGGCACCGGAGGCGACCTATGACCCGACCATCGGCGCCTATGTCGTCTATTGGACCTCCACGCGGTACAGGGATGCCGCGCACAAGGTGGAGGATGGCAACGGTCCGCAGATATTGCGCGCGATCACTCGAGACTTCCGTCACTTCACCACGCCAGAGCCATGGTTCCGCGCTGCCGACGTACCCGGTGCCGACAAGGCGAAAGGCATGATCGACGCAACGGTCCTGCGCGATGGCGATCGCTATTATCGCTTCACCAAGGTCAGCGATGTGGCAGGCTGCCCGTCCAGCGATATCCTGGCGCAGACGTCTTCCTCGCTCCGGGCGGATGGTGCGTCGGGTGCGTGGAAGATTATCGACCGCTGCATCGGTCGTCGCGCCGGCACGCCCGAGGTGGAAGGACCGACCGCGTTTCGCGCCAATCCCGGTGATACGAGTGGGTTTCGGTATTTCCTGTGGGTCGATAATTATGGCGGCGTCGGTTACATTCCGCTTGCCACCCATTCGCTCGACGGCCGGATTGCGTGGACCTACCCACGCCGGTTCCATCTGCCCGGGTCCCCCCGACACGGCACGGTCCTTCCCATCACCGCAGTGGAACGCGACGCTCTGGTGGCGCATTGGAGCCGGCCCGCGCCCGATGCCGCGACCGTCGCCGATCGCTGGATCGTCGCCCCGATACTGACATCGGGAACGCGCCTGCCGGTGCCTGTGGGGTATGTCGCCACCTGGCGCGCCGATGGTCGCGACGTACCCGACGGCATCCTGACCAACATGGCTGCGGACGCCCGCGTCATCAGCCTTGAAGGTACGCTGACGCGGCCGGACGGCACGACCCTGACCAAGCGGTTCACCGTGACGCTGCTCGGCAAGTCCGCCCGCCAGTTGGAAGCCTATGCGCGCATGCCGACGACGCCACAGGATGCGAACCAGCCGACCGTTGCGCGAAGCGTCCATCTGGCCATGTCGGGCGACGACGGCATGATGACCGCGCTCAACGACGACTATGGCGTGATGTTCGCCCGAGGGGATTATATCGGCGTCGATCGCGTCGCGCTTCGCGGGGTGGCGGATCCCTCGCTATTCCATTTTTCCGATGGCACGATCGGTGTCATCGCGACACGCGTGGACATGAACGGCCGACAGGACCCGCCCCGGTCCGCCATCGTCATCTTCCGCGGTGATCCCAGATCGGCCGAGTTCGTCGAGCTTGGCACGCTGGACCTCAAGGCGAATGACGGCATCGACCATCCCCGCGCCATCTGGGACAGCGCCAACCGGCGTTACGTCGTTTCGTGGACCGACCGTTCGGGACAGCCGCGCTGGACGACCGTGACCGATCTGGCTCGCCAGGAATGGCATCAGACGCCCTTTTACCCCGAAACAGGCGGGCGTCGCGCACGGATCGCTTCCGCGGGTAATGTGGGCGAGGTCCGCATGGGTGATGTGATCACCACCGCCAACGATACCCTGCCTGTCGACGACATCACTGCAACCGCGCTGAGCAATCGTTTTGGCCGCATCGTCAACACGACGGCGACCGTTGCGCCCCAGACGATCCGGACGGGCGGCGCTGTTGGCCTTGCCGCGGTGCCGGTGAAACTGGGCTATTCGGACGGCTCCACCGCGACGCGTGCGGTGGATTGGGACGCCGCCGATCTTGCGCAATTGAGCACACCAGGACGGTATCTCGTCCATGGCACCGTCCGCCAGCGCCGCTATCCGACGATCTTTGCCTATGAACGTGCCGATCCCAATATCTTTCGCTGGGAGCATAAGGGCCGGGTCCGCTATCTGTTTGTCGCGACCGACGACACGAACAACGACAATGTCGGCTCGCCCCATCTGCCGCTTCGCGTCGCCGATACGATCGCCGACCTTGCCGATGACAAAGGCGGCCGCGCGCGGGAAGTCGACCTGCTCAATCGACGGACCCGTCGCGATCGGACGGCGGAAGGTCGCGTGATCGCGGGATGCTATTGGGCACCTGAAATTCACGAGATTGGCGGGCGACTGTCGATCCTCTTTGCGCCCTGCTTCCATCCGACCGATCCGCAGTCGAACGAGGGCGGAGCATGGTCGACGGTAGAGTCGCACATCATGCAGCTTCGCAAGGACGGCGATCCCGCCAATCCTGCCGACTGGTCGAAACCGGCCGCGATCCGCAAGGCGGATGCCACCGCACTCGGGCGGGCGGACATGCCCGCGAATATCAGTCTCGACATGTCCTATTTCGAGGTTCGGGGGCAGGGCTATTATACCTGGTCCCAGCGATACTTGCCGACATCCGGGCCGATCGGCGATCCGTTGACGTGGATCGCCAAGGTCGATCCCGCCCGACCCACACGGCTCGCCGGTCCGCCGTCGCCCATCATCGCACCGGAGACGTCGGTGGAGGAAAACCTCGCCGAGGGGGCCTTCGCGCTGATCCGGGGCCAGCGAGTGGCGCTTGTCTATTCCAGCTCGGGGGTCAGCCCGACCTATGTCGTCAATGGCACGTCCGCGCCGCTCGATAGTGACCTGACCCGTATCGACGCTTGGCGCAAATGGTCCGCACCGCTCCAGAAAAGCGTGCCGATGCCCAAGGGCGACGAAGATTATCGGCGTTACGAGCAGGGACCGGGACATGGCTCGTTCACGACCGACGAGGACGGCAACGATCTCTATGTCTATCACAGCTGGGGCAACGGCGTCGGCAAGGACGGACGGGATGCGCGCCTGCGCCGTGTTCACTGGGCCGCCGACGGCCGCCCGCTGCTCGAGATGCGTGATGACGAAGAGGTCGCGCCCGCCAACCGTCGCGTGACGATGGAGGTCAGGGTCGAGGCGTCATAGCATCGTCCGCAATATCCGCCCGGCGACGCTATCCCAGCGTTCGGCACGATATTCCCTGTCGGGGAGCCGGGGCCGCCGAGCCTGATCGGTCGATCTACCAACCCGTCCAAGCTCTTGTTATGCATCGCAAGGCCTTATGGCCTTTGGTGGGGAAGGGCGTGGCATGACGGCTTCGGATCAATCGTCGGACGATCAGGACGGCGCGTCGGCCTCGGTGCATGGTGGCACGGTCCGCCGCCTCAATCTCAACCTTCTCTATCCGCTCGATGCCATCCTGCACGCTCCGACCCTGACCGAGGCGGGACGTCGGGTCAGCCTGAGCCAATCGGCGATGAGCCATGCGCTGCGGCGCCTGCGCGATCATTTCGGCGACGATCTGGTGGTCCACGCAGGGGGGGGAGCCGCATCTAACACCGCTGGCGCACGCCTTGCGGCCCGAGGTGCGGCGGATCATGCGGGAGGTGGAGGGGGCGTTCAACTATTCGATCGCCTTCGATCCCCTGACTACGACCGAGACCATCACCATCGCCGCAGACGATGCGAACGAGCAGATGCTGCTAGGCCCGGTGCTGCGCAGCTTTGCGACCCTGGCCCCCGGCTTGCAGGTGAACGTCATTCCCCTCGATATCGAGCGGCCGGACAGATCGCTGGATCAAGGGGCCGATCTGCTGCTGCTCCCCGAGCATATGGCGCTCGACGGGCTGGAGACGATGCCGATGCTGACCGTCTGGCCCAGCTGTCTGGTCTGGGATCGCCATCCGGAATTCCAGGACTGCATCCACATCACCGAAGCGCAATATCGTGCCGCGCGTCATATCGTCGCCCGCGGGGAGGAGAAGCACACCTTCGCGCTCGACCAGAACGGGGTGGACATGTTGCGCGCGCGACGCATCTGCGTTCGCGCCACGTCCCAGGCGACGCTGCCGGCGATCGTGATCGGCAGCGATCTCGTCGCCACGGGCAATTCATGGGTGTTCCAGCATTATGGGGCGCTGATGCCATTCAAGGTATTCGAGGCGCCGTTCGCCCGTCGGGGGATCGTCAACGTCGCCCAGTGGCCGCGCAACCGCCACGACCCGGTGCTGAAATGGTTCATCATGCAAGTCAGGGCATATTTCGAGCAATATTATAAGGTGTAAGCTGCGCCATCGAAAAGGTTCATGCCCCTATGAACATTTCGAATTTGCCTGTCACATGACTGACGCATAGCGTCTCCCCTGACAGAAGGTCCGGCTGGCATCTCGCATCGCCAAGACACGGACTGTCGTCAGCAGGAGTACGGCCGCGGCGGCATCCTTCGAGGACCGCCACCGCATCATCCGCCGCGAGGCGCTAACCGTTTGTCTACAGGGATGGCTTTCTGTCCGAACGCGGCTTTGCCGTGGAGGATGGCGCGCGCCCTGGGGAGGGGATTGCATGCTGAATCTGACTGGTAGGGGGCGTCGTGTACTGGGATTTGCCAGCCTGAGCGTCATCGGTGCCCTGGGCGCGAGCATGCCGGGCGTTGCCGCTGCGCAGGCCGTAGGGACGGGGGGCATCACCGTGCCCGCCATGCCGATGGACCGCGCGCTGGATATGATCGGCAGGCAATCGGGTGTGAACGTCAACTTCGATCCCGACGCGGTCAAGGGACTGACTTCGCGCCCCGTGCGCGGCGCGGGGTCGGCGGCGAAGGCGATCAGGACGGTCATTCGCGGCACGGGCCTGACCGTCGTTCCGGCGGTGCAGGGGGGCCTGGTGGTGGTCAACGACATCGTGGTGACGGCACAGCGTGACGAAGCGGAAACCAGCGTGCTGGTGCGTCAGGCGACCACTTCGGACCGCAATGGCCTCGGCCTGCGCAATCAGCCGCGCAATACCCAGGTCATCACGGCCAAGACGATCGAGGAACAGCAGGCGCTGAACATCACCGACATCCTGCGCAATGCGGGCGGTGTGTCCGCACTGGGTAACAATCCCAACAGCGGTGCGTCCTATACCATTCGCGGCTTTGCGGCCGGGGGGCTGGTGAACGGCCTGACGACGTCGTCGCAATATGGCGTGGCGGCCGGTGCCGATCAGCCGGTGGCCAATATCGAGCGGGTCGAAATCCTGAAAGGACCGGACGCGATCCTGGCCGGGTTCGGCAATCTGGGCGGCAACATCAACGTCGTGACCAAGAAGCCGAGCGCCGAGGAACGGTTGGCGGTCAGCTTCGACACCGGCTCTTTCGGTCTGGCGCGCGGCGTGATCGATGCCAATAATGCCGTCACCGCCGACAAGAAGCTGTCGGCACGCGTCATCGGCAGCAAGCAGACGATGGATCGGAATTATGGCGGCTATACGGGCAACAAGGACTGGCTGTTCGCGCCGTCGCTTCGTTACAAGGACCGCCTGACCGATATCGTCATTGGCGCCAGCCTGAATGAAGCGACCAGCGGCATCGGTGCCTTCACGCTGTTCGACAACAAGACGTTTCGGATCATCGATCGCGATCCTTCGGTGCCGATCTATTCGCCGAACCAGGGTATTCGGATCAGCACCCGCCGCTTCTATTTCGATGCGACGCGAGAGATCGTGCCCGGTGTCGAACTGGTCGCGCGGGGTATGCACGACCAGACCCTGCTGACGACGCGGGCGGCGAATGTCGGCTATAGTCGCACCGGCGTGCTCGCCGCCGATCTTCAGGGGTCGCAGCAGTCGGGCTCTGCCAACGCCATTGATGCCTTCCTGCGGGTCAAGACCCATATCGGTGACGCGGTAAAGGCGAGCTTTAACGCCGGCTACAATTATGGCGACGGGGGAACGGCGCAGCGGAGCGGGCTGGTCTATACCCGGATCCCCACCCTGCCGCTGGGGGCGAACACCAGCGTTGCCGTCGTTCCCTGGTCCCCGTTCGGTGCGGTGCAGATCCGTAACAGCGGCAAGCAGGAAGGTGTCTATGGCCAGGCACTCCTTGAATTCTGGAAGTTCAAGATCCTGGGCGGCGTCCGCAAGAACTGGTTCGAGACCACATCGCAGACCTTCTTCGCGGGGCCTTCACCCGTCAACGTCCAGCGGAAGAACGGCGTATCGCCCAGCGCTGGCCTCATCTTCGACGCCACGAACAATCTGTCGCTCTTCGCCAATTATTCGCGCGGCGAGCAGGCGACCTTCACGGTGGCGAAGAATGGCAGCATCCTGCCGAACATCATCACGACCAACAAGGAAGCAGGCGTCAAGCTCGACCTGTTCCACAAGCGTGCAACGATCAACGCATCCTATTTCGACATACAGCAGGACAATATCATTCTCCGCAACCCGGCGGACCCGACCGATCTTTCGTCCGGGCCGGGCCAGCGCGGGCGGGGAATCGACCTGAACATCGCCGGTCAGTTGCTGCCGGGCTGGTCGGTGCTGGCATCGCTGACGCGGACCAAATATGCCCTGCTGACGGTCAATGCGCTTCAGACGGTCGTGGCGCAGCAGCCGCGCGATACCTACAGCCTGTTCTCCTCCTATCGCTCGAAGATCACGGATGGCCTCAGCGGGGGGCTTTCGGCCGGCCTGTATGGACGCTCAAGCTCCTACGCCAATCTGCTGGGCCAATATGTCGTGCCGCCGTCGCGGCAGGTGGATGTCAACGGCTTCCTGAGCGTCCGGGGTTTCGACATCAATATCGGCATCCGCAACATCTTCGATCGGCGCAATTACGGGTCGGCATCCACCTTCACCTATATCCCCGTCGCCGAGCCGCGCAACGTGCGCCTCACCATTTCCAAGCGCCTGTTCTGATCGGGGTTCCCCACCAATGATGCCACCCCCTGCCCATGTCGAGGAGACCCGCCGCGAAGCGGGTCTCCAGCCCGCCCAGCCGGCCGGCGAGCGCTGGGCGCATGCCTGGCGACTGAGCACGCGGTACTTCGTGTCGCAGGACTGGAAATGGGCATGGTTCCTGGTCGCATGCTATTGCGTGATCGAGGTCGGCACGACGTCCGCCTTTCTGTTGTCCAACAAATGGCAGCGGGAATTCTATGATGCGATCGAGCAGCGGCAGGGCGCGCAATTCCTTTCGCTGGTCGTGATGTTCATGATGATCGCAGGGCTGGCGATCGGGACGCAGTTTCTGCACAATATCGTCGGCTGGACCCTGTCGATCCGGTGGCGGCACTGGCTGAACGACTGGTATCTCGGTCGCTGGTTCGCACGGGACCGTTTCTACGAGATCGAGCGGTTGCGCATGATCGACAACCCCGATCAGCGTATCGCGGAGGATGTACGGGCCTTCACCTCGATGGGCCTGGAATATGGCCAGTCGCCGCTCAGCATCGCCATCTCGCTGATCTTCAGCCTGGTGCGTGCGGTCGCCTTCGCCGCGATCCTGCTCGAAACCTCGTCGCCGCTCACGCTACCGCTGTTCGGCTATCGCATCCCGCTGCCGGGTGGGGACCTGATCTGGTTCTCGATCGTCTATGTCATCTTCGGCACCGTCTTCATCACCTGGATCGGCAGGCCGTATATCCGGCGCAAGATGCGCGAGCAGCATTACGAAGCCGATTATCGCGCCGGGCTTATCCATGTCCGTCGCAATGGCGAGCAGATCGCCTTTTCCCACGCCCAGCGCATCGAGCAGGACGGGCTGAAAAGCGCCTTTGGCAACATTCGGCGCAATTTCTACCAGTTGATGCTGGCCAATGCAGGGCTGAGCGCGGGGCAGGATATCTATCAACGGAGCATGCAGGTCGTACCGCTTTTCCTGACGGTGCCGAAATATTTTGCTGGTTCGATCACCTTCGGACAGGTCCAGGGCGCGCGTGATGCCTTCACGCAGTTCGCCTCGAGCCTGTCCTATATCGTCCAGGCCTATCCCACCATCGCGCGGCAGGTCGCCAACATCAATCGCCTCAAGACGCTGGATGACTCGCTCGATTACGAGCGTCCGCGCGGAATCGCCTTCACGCCGGGCGGGACGGCCGATGGCGTGGCGATCCGGGTCAAGGGTCTCGAATTGCGCCGCCCCAATGGCGCGCCCTTGATGGCCGTGGCCAACTGGACGGTGCGTGACGGTGAGCGGTGGGTGATCCAGGGGCCGTCCGGAACCGGCAAGACCACGCTGCTGCGTGCGATTGCGGGCCTGTGGCCGGACGGGGCGGGCGACGTGGCGATGACCCGCCGCGGCAGTGCGATGCTGGTGCCGCAACGGCTGTATCTGCCGCTCGGGACGTTGAAGGCCGCAATATGCTTCCCCGACCAGCCCGAAGAGCATGACGACGCGGCCATCCGCGCCTTATTGGGCCAGGTCGGACTGGAGGCTCATAGGACGGCCCTGCACGAACTGCGCATGTGGCAGGACGAGCTTTCGCCCGGTGAGCAGCAGCGTGTCGCGCTGGCCCGCATCCTGTTGCAGCGCCCGACCTTGCTGATCCTCGACGAGGCGACCAGCGCGCTCGACGCCGATAACGCGGCCTTCCTCTACCAGGCCATACTCGATGCGATGCCGGACACCACCATCGTCAGCGTCGTACACAACGAAAAGCTGGCCGCCTATCACACGCACCGCCTGCGCGTTCACCATGGTCACGCGACGGCAGCGGCCATCACGGAGGCTGAGGCATGAGTGCGCTCCTGACCCAGGACGAGGCGGACCTGCGCGATGCCGCGACGCTGGCCGTCGAACTTGCCGCGCGGCGTGGAGCGACCGCGCGAGCCTCGGCCCATCATGAGGGCATTGCCCGCATCGCGGTGCGACGCGGCGAGGTCGAAACGGCCGAGCGCAGCGGGACGCAGGGGCTGGGACTGACCGTCTTCCACAACGGACGGCGCGGCATGGCCTCGACCGCGAGCTTCGACCGTGCGGCGATCGAACGGGTGGTCGAGGAGGCGATGATGATTGCCAGCCATGTCTTGCCAGACCCTGATGCCGGTCTGCCACTGGCGGACAGCCTGGCCTATTCCAGCCCGTCTCCCCCGCTCTACGCCGACAGCCCGCGCGATCCGGACACGCTTCTGTCCTCGGCGACCTTGGCCGACCGGATCGCTGTCGAGGTGGCCGCCGACGATCTCCGGCTGCGGGTCGGCGAGTCGGTGGCGGTCGCGACCGAGGGGCTGTGGGCGCTGGCGACCAGCGACGGTTTCTGTCGCAGCATCCGGCGCTCCAATGACGGGCGCTGGTCGGTGATGCTGGCGCAGGACGAGGGCGGCAGCACGTCCGCCTTCTGCCAGTCGCAGGAGCGACGCGTCGATGCCCTGACCCCGCCCGAGCAACTGGTACGCACCGCTGCCGATCGCGCCCGCTCGGCATTGGGCGGACGGACCATCGCCAGCCAGCGTTGCCCGGTGCTGTTCGCGGCGCGCACGGCCATGTCGCTGGTTTCGGACCTGGCTGGCGCTCTGACCGGCATGGCGCAGTTTCGCGGCATGACCTTCCTGCGCGCGCCGCTCGGCCAAAGCGTCGCGGCCGCGCATCTGGAACTGACGGAAGATCCCTTCGAGCCGCTGGGATTGGCCAGCGGCCCCTTTGATAGCGAGGGTATCGCCGGATCGGCCCGCCACATCCTGCGCGGCGGCGTGGTCGAGGGACTGTTCCTGTCGAGCGTCTCGGGGCGCAAGCTGGGCATGGCGTCGACCGGCAATGCCGATGGCTTCTACAATCTGCGCCTGACCAGCACCGCGCCCGGCGGCGACTGGGCCACGATGCTGCGGATGCTGGGCACCGGCCTGGTCGTGACCGAATTCCAGGGCGGCAAGACCGACCCGGCCAGCGGCAACTGGACCCAGGCGGTGAAGGGGCTGTGGATCGAAGGCGGCGGGATCGTCCATGCCGTCACCGACGTGACGCTGGCGGGCCAGATGCCGGCGATGCTGAACGGCATTCGTGCGGTCGGCCACGATGTCGAGCGGCAGGGCGCGCTGCGCACCGGATCCATCCTGGTCGACGACATGCAGGTGGGAGGAAAGGCATGAACGGCGGCGCACTGGCACTGGACCGAGCGCGGACGGCGCTGTTCGGTCCGGCGGGCCTCGACGAGGAGACGATCGGCCGCGCCCTGGGCGAACTGGCAGGCGGCGGCGCGGATCTGGCCGATCTGTATTTCGAGACGACGGCCATGCGTAGCTGGCGGCTGGAGAGCGGCCGGGTCACCCAGGGCGGCTTCTCGATTCGGCAAGGCGTTGGGGCTCGCGCGGCGCATGGTGGGCAAGTGAGCTTCGCGCACTCCGCCGACATGCGCGAAGACGCGTTGCTGGACACGGTACGCGCGGTCCGCACGCTGGCGCGCCACGGCGATGCGGGGCGGTCTGGTCATGGCGTCGTCCTGAGCCGACATTCGGCCAGCCATCATCTTTACCCCGCGATCGAGACGGTCGCGGCCGAGGATGCGGCGGCTTGGATCGCCCTGTTGGTGATGATCGACAACCTCGCCCGGACGCATGACGCCCGTATCATCCAGGTCGACGCCAATGTCCGGGCGACCGACACGACGATCCTGGTCGCGGGGGCGGACGGGCTGCTGGCCGGGGACGTGCGACCGATGACAATCCTGTCGGTCGTCGTGATCGCCGAACAGGATGGTCGTCGCGCGCGTGGCCAGGCGGGGCTGGGGCGGCGGGCCGGGCTGGGCGGGTTCGACGCCGCGTCGGTCGAGCGGATGGTGGCCAGCGCGGCGAACATGGCCCTGAACAATCTCGATGCCATCGCGGCGCCGGTGGGCGAGATGCCGGTGGTGCTGGGGCCGGGCTATCCCGGCGTGCTGTTCCACGAGGCGGTCGGCCATGGGCTGGAGGGCGATCATCACCGCAAGCATCTCTCCGCTTTCGATGGAAAGGTCGGCGAGCGGATCGCCGCGCCCGGCGTGACCGTGGTCGACGATGGCGGTCTTCCCGGGCGGCTGGGGTCGCTTGGCATGGATGACGAGGGCACGCCGCCCGATCGCACCGTGCTGGTCGAGGACGGGGTGCTGACCGGGCTGATGCAGGACCGGCTGAATGCCGGACTGATGAACGCGCGCTCGACGGGCAATGGCCGTCGCCAGTCCTATGCGCATCTCCCGATGCCGCGCATGACCAACACCTTCCTCGCCAATGGCCGCGCCGATCCGGCCGACATCATCGCCTCGATCGACCGTGGTATCTACGCCACCGAGTTCGACGGCGGGCAGGTCGATATCGTCACCGGCCGCTTCAACTTCACCACGATCGAGGCGTGGCTGGTCGAGAAGGGGCGGCTGGTCGCCCCAGTGCGCGGTGCGACCCTGATCGGCGTCGGGCATGAGGCGCTGCGCCATATCTCGATGATCGGCAACGATCTGGACCACGACACCGGCATGGCGACCTGCGGCAAGCAGGGCCAGTCGCTTCATGTCAGCGTCGGCCAGCCCACGCTTCGCATCGACCGCATGATGGTCGGCGGGCAGGCCGCCTGATCCCCCCATTTCAGAAGGACAGTGACTATGCGGCATGCAACCGAGCAGGATTTCGACGAGATCGTCCTGCAGAATGACAAGCCCGTTCTGGTCGATTTCTGGGCACCCTGGTGCGGCCCATGCAAGGCGCTGGCCCCCACGCTGGACGAGCTCGCGGAGGAATATGCCGACGAGATCGAGATCGTGAAGGTCAATATCGACGAAAATCCCAAGCTTGCCGAGCGGTTCGAGGTGCGTGGCATTCCGTTGTTGCTGATCGTCAGGGACGGCGCGGAAGCGGCGCGCGCGTTCGGCACCATGTCGCGCAGCCGTCTCGACGCCTTTGTCGATGCGAATGTGAGTGCGGCATGATGGCGGATGCTATCGCTTTCCACGGCGATCCGGCGGTCAAGGCCCGGGCGACAGCGCGGCTGAGGCAGCATGTCGCGGCGGGCAGTTTCGTCTATTTCCCCGCATGGGAAGACGGAAAGGCCAATGCGATCGGTGCCGTGGTCGAGGCGGATGACACGCCCGCCTATGCCGCCAGGCTCGGCTATCCCACGGCCTTGGCCGAAACGTTGCCGATGCTCATCAACGGCTTTCGTCCGCTTTCCGAGGCCGCCCGCTTCGCCGAAGCCTGGCTGGCGCGCACGCCGGTCGGCGGCGATCTGTCTGCCGTCGTGTCGCGGATGATTCTGGACCTGCTGGCAAAGCCGCGCCTGTGCGACACCACCTGTCGCCATCCGGCGCTGGAGGAGAGCCGCCTGGCGATCATCGCCCTGCATCGTCGGGCGGTCGAGGGGGACGAGCCGGATCGTCAGCAATGGAAGGCGGTGCGCCTTGCTGCGGTGGCGGCGACCGATGCCCTTGGCGACGATGTACTGGACCGCGCGGCGGCCAGCACGGTGGAGTCGGCGGCCTGGCCCGGCACCATGCGGACGGTGCTGCGTGATACGCTGAACGCCCTCGGCGCGTTCGAACTGCGCGTGGCGCTGGCCGAGATCGGCTGGACACCGGAAGAGGAAAGTCGCGTCTTCCAGCTTCGCGAGCAGGCCGAGAAGAATGCGTACAAGGCGGAGTTCCAGGGGCTTGAGCGGGTCTATGCGATCCTCGACGCCGACCATCCCGAACTGAGCGCGCGCTTTCGCAAGCGATGCGAGCGGCTGGAACAGTCGAGCGAAATGTATGTCACGACCGGCTGGAGGCTGATCGAAATGATCGAGACCTCACCCATCCTCACGGCACAGGCGTAGGATGAAGGGGGCGCAGGGCGTGGACGAGCTGCACAGCAAAGTTCTGATCATCGGCTCCGGCCCGGCGGGCTATACGGCGGGCGTCTATGCCGCGCGCGCCGCGCTGGCGCCCAGGCTGATCGAGGGACCGCAGCCCGGCGGACAGCTGACCATCACCACCGAGGTCGAGAATTGGCCGGGCGACGAAAGCGTGCTCGGGCCAGAGCTGATGGCACGGATGCGCGATCAGGTCCGCAAGGCGGGCGTCGATGTCGTCGGCGACCTGATCGTCGAGGTCGACCTCACCCGAACCCCTTTCCTTGCGATCGGTGATGGTGGCACCCGCTACACGGCCGATACGATCGTCGTGGCCACGGGCGCGTCGGCTCGGTGGCTGGGGTTGGAGAGCGAGACCGAGTATCGCGGGCGCGGCGTCTCGGCTTGCGCGACCTGTGACGGCTTCTTCTATCGCGGCCGCGTCTGCGCGGTCGTCGGCGGCGGCAATACGGCGGTCGAGGAAGCGCTGTATCTCACCAACTTCGCCGAGAAGGTCTATCTGGTCCATCGCCGCGACAGCCTGCGTGCCGATCGTACCAACCAGGCGCGGCTGCACGCCAATCCCAAGGTCGAGATGATCTGGAATAGCGAGGTTGTCGAGGTGCTGGGCGACGCCAAGGGGGTGACCGGCATCGCGCTGCACGACACGCGCGACGGCACGGTGTCGGAACTGGCCGTACACGGCCTGTTCGTCGCGATCGGCCACGACCCGGCGACGTCGCTGTTCAAGGGGCAGCTCCATATGGATGACGAGGGCTATATCCTCGTCACCCCGGGCTCGACCGCGACCAGCGTGCCCGGCGTCTTCGCGGCGGGTGACGTGCAGGACAAGCTGTTCCGCCAGGCCGTCACGTCCGCGGGCATGGGCTGCATGGCCGCGCTGGAGGCCGAGCGGTATCTCGCCGGGCACAATATCCCGGCGATCGCGGCCGAGGGCGCGGATTACGGCACGCTGGTTTGAGGGAAAAGCCATGATGAACAACCCGTTGCTCGACACATTCGCCCTGCCGCATTTCGGTGATATCCGCCCCGACCATATCGGCCCCGCGCTGGACCGGGTGCTGGCCGATCACCGAGCGGCGGTTGTGCGGATCGTGGAGGAGCGCCCGGCGAACTTCGCGGAAGCGTGGATGCCGCTGGAGCGCGCGGACACCGCCATTGCGGCGGTCTGGTCGGTGGTGACCCATTTGCAGGCCGTCGCCGACACGCCCGACCTGCGCGGCGCCTATGCGGAAGGGCAGAAGCGGTTGGTCGAGAACCGGCTTCAGGTCATGCAGAACCGCGCTTTGTACGACGTCCTCGTTGCATTGACCGCCACGCCGGACTTCGCCGCGCGGGACGAAGTGGATCGTGCGGCGGTCGAGCATATGATCCGCGACTTCCGGCTGTCGGGCGTCGCGCTCGATCCCAAGGAAAGGACCCGTTTTGCCGCCCTGTCGGTGGAGCTGTCACAGCTGTCGACCGAGTTCGGCAATGCCGTGCTGGATGCGACCGATGCCTGGTTCGAGCATGTCGAGGATGAACGCCTGCTCGCCGGACTGTCGGATGCGGACAAGGCGATGTTTGCCGCGGCGGCCAAGACCAGGGACTTGTCCGGCTGGGTCGTCACGCTTCAGATGCCGCATGTCAACGCGGTCATGACCTTCGCGCGGGACCGGGGTCTGCGCGAACGGGTCTATGCCGCGTCGGCGACCCGCGCATCCGATCAGGGGCCTCATGCCGGGCAGTTCGACAATTCGGCACGGATCGCGGCGATTCTCGCGCGACGGCAAGAGGGCGCCCGGCTCCTCGGCTTTCCCGATCCGGTCGAATGGTCGCTTGCCACCAAGATGGCGCCCAATGCTGGGGAGGTGCTGGCCTTCCTGCGCGATCTGGCGGGTCGCGCCAAGCCGGCGGCCGAACTCGAATTTGCCGCGCTCGCCGGTTATGCCGCGAAGCATCTGGGGATCGACGAACTGCATCCCTGGGACGTGACCTATGTCGCGGAGCGGCTGCGCGAGGCGCAGTTTGCCGTCGACGAACAGGCAGTGCGTGCGCATTTTCCGGTCGAGAATGTGATTGCCGGTTGGAAGAACCTGCTCGATCGCCTGTTCGGTATCAGCCTTGTCGGGCGTCCCGACGTCCCGGTCTATCACCCGGACGCCTGCTATTACGACGTCGTGGATGACCAGGGTAAGGTTTTTGCGGGTGTCTATCTCGACCTGCACGCGCGCGCAGGCAAGCGCGGCGGTGCCTGGATGGCGCAGGCGCGGCCCCGGTTGAACGACGGCGATGTCCAGCGCGTGCCGGTCGCCTATCTGGTCTGTAACTTCGCGCCCAAGATGCCGGGCAGCCCGTCGCTGCTCAGTCACAAGGAAGTGGTGACATTCCTCCACGAGACCGGCCATTGCCTGCATCACCTGTTCACCGAGGTCGATCGCCCCAACATCGCAGGGACGAACGGGTTCGAGTGGGACGCGATCGAGCTGCCCAGCCAGCTGATGGAGGATTTTGCCTGGGACCGGGCCGTCCTGCGCGACATGTCGGGCCATTATGAAACCGGGGAACCGCTGTCGGATTTGCTGTTCGACCGGCTGGTCGCCGCGCGGCATTTCCTGTCGGGCATGTTCATCGTCCGGCAGGTCGAGTTCGCGCTGTTCGACCTTATCCTCCACATGGGAACGCTGGGCCTTGACCCCATCGAGGTGATCGAGGCCGTGCGTGACGAGGTGGCGGTGGTCCACCCGCCCGCCTGGCATCGTTTTCCGCACGCCTTCACCCATATTTTCGCCGGTGGCTATGCGTCGGGCTATTACAGCTATCTGTGGGCCGAGGTGCTGGCCGCCGACGGGTTCCAGCGTTTCATCGAAGCGGGGCTGGTCGACAGGGCCGTGGCCGCACGCTTCTGCTCCAAGGTCCTTTCGCGCGGGGCAAGCCGCCCGGCCGCCGACAGCTTCCGCGCCTTTCGCGGACGCGACGCCGATCCGCAGGTGATGCTGGCGCGCCATGGGCTGACGACCGATGCGCGCTGATCGCGACATGGGCGCCGTTCGACGCTGGCGGTCCGAGGCGATCCACCGCATCGAGGCGGATTTCAACCGCTCGGCCGATACACACCTGATCCGGGTGGAACTGTCGCGCCATCCGGGGATCACGCTGTACCTGAAGGACGAAAGCAGCCATCCGACGGGCAGCCTGAAGCACCGGCTGGCGCGCTCGCTGTTCCTGTACGCGCTGTGCAATGGCTGGATCGGGCCGGATACCTGCGTCATCGAGGCATCGTCGGGATCGACAGCAGTGAGCGAGGCCTATTTCGCCAAGATGCTGGGCCTTCGTTTCATCGCGGTGGTCCCCGCCTCGACCGCCGCGCCCAAGCTGGACGCGATCCGTTTCCACGGCGGAGAAATCCACATGGTCGACGATCCGCGCACCGTCTACGACGTCTCCAACGCTCTCGCGGCGGAGACGGGCGGCCATTATCTCGACCAGTTCACCTATGCCGAGCGGGCGACCGACTGGCGCGGCAACAACAATATCGCCGAGAGCATCTTTGCGCAGATGTCGGCGGAGGAGCATCCCGTTCCCCGCTGGATCGTCTGTGGGGCCGGGACAGGGGGGACATCGGCGACGATCGGGCGATTCATCGGTTATCAGCGCCATGCGACGCGGCTATGCGTCGCCGACCCGGTGCATTCGGTCTTTCACCGGCACTTTGCCGACCGCCAGGCCCTGTCGCTGCCCGAGGGCTGCGCCAGCTGTATCGAGGGGATCGGGCGACCGCGCGTCGAACCCAGCTTCATCCCCTCCGTGATCGACCGGATGATCGCGGTCGAGGATGCCGCCAGCATCGGTGCGATGCGCGCGCTTTCCCGCCGATTGGGGCGCAGGGTGGGCGGTTCGACCGGCACCAACCTGGTCGCCGTGACCCAATTGGTGGAGGAAATGGCGGCGCGCGGAGACGTCGGCTCGATCGTCACCATATTGTGCGATGGCGGCGAGCGTTACGGCTGCACCTATTATGACGACCCATGGCTCGACGCTCGCGGCTTGAACTGGCGGGCGCAGGAAACCGCATTCAGCGCCATATTCGGCGTGTGATAGGACGATACGGGGTGTTTATGGCGACCCTTGGCGCGTGCGCGCTCACGGGCGACGGTCCTTGCCATCGGGCAGTGACAGGCGCAGGATCGTTCCCGTTGACGGTCCGTTTTCGACGCTCAGCTGCGCACCCATCTGCTTGGCCAGACTGCGCACCAGTTTCAGGCCGAGACTGTTCGAGCCCTGAAGGTCGAACCCCGGCGGCAGGCCGGCGCCATCGTCGATCACGCAAAGCGCGATGACGTCATCCTGTCGGGTGAGGGTGACGATCAATTGCCCGACCTCGCGGTCGGCAAAGCCGTGTTCCATCGCATTGGCGACGCCCTCCGCCATGATCAGCGCCAACGGGATCGCCGCATCGGGCGAAAGTCGGAGTCCTGGGACGGCCTCGATCCGGTGGATGATGCCGGGTTTCGTGTCGGCGGCGAACAGGTCCGCCATCAGGTCGCGCAGGAAGATGTCCAGCGGCACCTGCTCGCCCGTCGTCGCATAGAGCTGCCGCTGGATACGCCCGATCAGTTGCAGCTTCGTGGATGCATCGGACAGGACCATGCGCGCGATCGGATCGACGACCTGTCGCTGCTGCAGCGACAGCATCGCGCCGACCATCTGGATGTTGTTGGAGACGCGGTGCTGCAATTCGCTGAAGAGCAACTCGGTGCGTTCGGCCAGTTGTCGCTGTTCCGCCGCCAGCCGAGACGATCGCCGATTGGCGCGCTGCATGGCGTCGACAAGGCCGATGTCGACCGCCACGACCCCGGCATAGAAGCCCAGGGCGACGAGCGTGCGCGGCGCAAGATCGAAGCTGTTGGCCGGCGGTATGAAGAAATACCAGGCGAGCAGGCCGCAGACGATGGCTGACAGCGTTCCCGGGCCACGCCCGAACAGGAAGGACGAGATGATGACGGCCGGGAAGAATGTCAGATAGGGAAACCCCGGCGGAAAGGCCGCGTCCAGTTTCCAGCGTATCCACCACGCAATGGCCGAAAGTAGCAACGCCACGGCATAGGCCAGCGCCCTGCGCTCGCCAAGCAGCGGCAGTTGCTCGAATATCCGGCGCTTCGCGTCCATATGCCCTATCACGTCCTCCTGTGTGAGGTTCTCCTGCGCGATCACGCCATCCGTTGCAAACCCAGGTTAATACGGCATCGGGGTCGTCGCTTTGAACCGCGACCCCGTATCAGCCGTGACGGGCGGGATCTGTCCAATATCAGGCGGCGTATCTGGACGAGTGGCCAAAATCCGTCTGGTATTGCGGCGAGACGGTGGAGGCATGTTGCGCGGCCACATCCACGTTGAAGCGCATGACCGAGGCCATCAGCGTCCCGCACTCCTGCGCGAGCAGGCTGGCGGCGGCCGTCGATTCCTCGACCATCGCGGCATTCTGTTGCGTGACCGAATCGATCTCTCCGATGGCGATGTTGACCTGGCCCAAGCTGTGGGCCTGCTGTTCGGAGGAGCGGGCGATGACGTCGACCACGGTGCTGACGTCCGACACCTTGCCGATGATCCGTTGCAGGGCATTGCCGGTCTCGTCGACCAGCACCACGCCCGACCGGACATGTTCGATCGCCGACAGGATGCGCGCCTTGACGTCGGATGCCGCATCGGCCGAGCGCTGCGCCAGCGCGCGGACTTCGGAGGCGACGACGGCAAAGCCCTTGCCCGCATCGCCAGCCCGCGCCGCCTCGACGCCCGCGTTCAGGGCGAGCAGATTGGTCTGGAAGGCGATGCCGTCGATGACGGTGATGATGTCCACGATCTCGCGGCTGGCCTGGTCGATGCCGTTCATCGCGGTGATCGACTTGGCGACGATCTGCCCGCCCTTTTCGGCTTCGTCGCGAGCCTCGGTCACGGCGCGGTTCGCCTGGCTGGCGCTGGCGGCGCCTTCGCGGACGCCTTGCGTGATTTCGCCGACCGCAGCGGCGGTTTCGCGCAGGCTGGCGGCCTGCTGCTCGCTGCGTGCCGACAGATTGTCCGTGGCCTGGCGGATTTCCTCGATATTCGAGCGGATGGAACCGGCGCTGCCGCGAACGTCGCTGGTCAGGCCGGAAAGGTTCTGGACCGCACGGTTGAAGTCGGTTGCCAGCTGATGGAAGGCGGGGGGCAGATCGGTCAGGCGAACGGTCAGATCGGCCGCCGAAAGGCTTTGCAGGCCGGAACCGATCGCCTCCAGGGCCAGATCGCGCTCGCGGTCGTCGCTCACCTTGGCCTTGGCCGCGTCGCGGAAGACGACGACGGCGCGGGCCATGTCGCCCAGTTCGTCGCCGCGCGCGCTGCCCGGCACGTCGATATCGTTGCGACCGCGCGCCAGCTCGGCCATCAGGCGGGTGAGGGCGGTGATCGGCCGCGCGATGCTACGGCTCAGCACCATCTGAAGGGTGATGACGACGCCGATCAGCATCACGCCGCCCAGCACCAGGGCAATGATGGCGGTGCTGATGGCATTTTCTTGCGAGGCAGCGTTGCTGGCGATCGCCGCTGTTTCCTGGTCGCGAATGGCGCGAAGCGGCAGCACGATGTCACTGGTCAGAACGGCCTTTCCGGCGTCACGAACGGCCTGTTGCGCCTCGTCGCGCCGCCCGTCCTTGACCCAATCGGTCAGACGGTCGCTCCATGTCCGCCGCCACTTGGCCTTTTCGGCATTCGACTTGGCGAGCAACGCAAGCTCGGCCGGGTCGTTCAGCATCGCGTTCAGTTCGCGGCTGGTGGTGTCGTATTCCTTGCGGGCTTCTTCATACGACTTCAGATAGCTTTTGTCTCCGGTGACCAGGAACCCGCGCAGCTGGCTGTTCTCACGCAGGATCGATGTCTCCAGGGTCAGCGCCTTGGCATAGACTTCCTGGGCATGGTTGTTGCCCGCCGTTGCGTTCTTGATTTCCCAGATGTTCACAAAGAACACGATCGTCATCACCGCGGCCGACAGGCTGACGATCAGGAACGATACACCCAGTTTCTTGGGGATGTTCATGTTCGTAAGCATTATGCGTTTCTCTCAACAGGTCGGACGAAGGACGATACGCGTGGATTCATTGCGTTATCGTTATCGGGGGCGGGAAGGACCGGTCGGTCATGCGTCGCATCGAAGGTCGCTGCCACGACGGGGAGAGCATCAAACGCGATCATGGATTCGGCTTTGAAACGTGCCGCGAAATACACTGGCGCAGTCGTCGTCGCGCAATGTCCTATCCCCCCGATCCTGCGTGAAACCTTGGTTTCGTCGGACAACGGGTAGAACCGCAAGGTTAAGGATGGGTGAAGCGTGTAACCATTATCGTGACATATATTCGTCAGGTCGTCAGCCAGTGGATCCACGCACCATAAGGATGGCAATGGGCGAGCACGCGGTCGCGCCCATCAGGCCAGGAGCGCAGGCGAAGCTCGACCTGCTGGCGCGCCTGGTCCCATTCGAAACCGACAGCGGCGAAAGGCCTCGTCATGGTCGCGGACGCACCGGCTTCGTGCAGCGTCGCCTCGATCCGGGCGCGGTCCTCGGCGCTGAGATATTGCAGCACCATCGAATGCAGGACGACCCGGTGGCGACCGTCCGGCGCGGGAAGGGCAAGCTGTGTCGCCAGCCAGGATGCCGCATCGCCGGTATCGAGCCGGGGCGGATGGTGTCGCGCGATCGCCAGCGCCCGGTCCAGGCGCTCGGCTCGTTCGGGCTGGTCGGCGAAGATGAACGACGCCAGCCGTTCGCAGGCCGCCGGATCATTGACGTCGAGCGGGTGGAGATCGACGCCCTGCGCTCCGCGGACGGTTACGGCGGCATCGGGAGGCGGGGGGCCACGCCACTCCGGCGCGATCCGCACCATCGAGTCCGTCGCCCCCGCCCGGACGCCACCCAGATCATAGGCATAGCGGGACAGGTTTAGATTCAGCCCGGCGCTTGCCCCGATTTCGAACAGGTCGAAATCATGGCCATGGTCCTGCGCCAGGACCATCAGGGCGGCGTACAAGGCCGCCGCGCGGCCGATCTCGTTGGTCTGCGGCACCCGCAGCAACCAGTCGACCAGGAATTCGTCATGGGCCGCCAGCGCCAGGGCGACCGCCTCGTCGTAGCGATCATGGTCCCCGGCATAGAGCGCGGCCAATTGCGGCTCGACACCGCGCCTCGCCAGGGCGTGCAGGGCAGCGTTGATCCGCATCGCGATCGCGGAGGAGGCGGCGGTGCTGCCCCAGGAGCGGATCAGTGCGGCGCTGAGCGGTGCCTTGTCGAGCTGCCGATCCACTGCGGCGAGCAGGTCGGCGACAAAGGGCGTACCGATCGCCCGCATCACCAGCGACTGTCGGTACAGTTCGCTGGGCTGGGCGGTCGGTTTTTCCGAACCCGGATACATGGTCTTGGAACGCTCCGGCTGCATCGGTCGCCTATGACGCCGCGAAAGATAAGAAGGCAATACGCGCCGGGACGACGGGAAAGTCGACCCCGGCGCGTATCACCCGGTCAGGCCGGATCAGAAGTTGAAGTTCGCACCGGCGCTGAAGTTGCGACCGACCAGACCGGCATAGTGCCAGCTGCTCAGATAGTTGGGATTGCTGGTATAGGCCGCCGCCGCCAGCGGAGCGCGGGCGTTGGTAAGGTTCTGGATATTGAAGAAGAACCGGAAGTCGTCATTGACCCGCACGCCGATGTTCAGATCGGTATAGATGAACGGGCGGATGAAGCACTGGTTGTTCACGTCGCTGCCCGCGATGATGGGCACCAGCGTGTTCTTGCACGACAGGTCGATCACGCCGTTGGTCGGCTGGATACGATCGGCCGCCACCTGCTTGATCCGTCCGACATAATAGGTCGTGCTGGTCAGTGAGAAATTACCCACTTCGATCGTGTTCTGCCAGTTGCCACGGATACGCGGCGTGCCGCCACCCGACGACAGCTCGTACGGCCCCAGCGTACCCGCATATTTCTGCACCACGCCCGCCGGGGTGACGAGGTCGAGACGCAGGACGCGGGTGACGTCGACGCGGCTGATCAGCTTCACGCCATTGTCGAACTGGAAGTTCGCATTGGCCTGCATGTCGATACCCGAGCTGACCATGTAGTTGGCGTTGACGTAGGGAACGTCGAACACCAGCAGACGGGGCAGGGCGTTCGGGTTGACGGGATCGGGCGCGTCGATGACGTTGCACTTGTAGCCCGGACCCACCTTGGCCAGCGCCGCGCAACCGTCGGTTGCATTGGTCTGCTTGTAATAGGCGTTGATCGCCTCGGCACGCAGCGGCCCGCTGACGATCAGGTTCGACTTGCGGATGTTGTAGTAATCGACCGTGACATTCAGCCAGCGCGTCGGGTTGACGATCGTACCGACGGTGAAGCTGCGCGACACCTCGGGCAGGATGTCCGGGTTGCCCTGCGCCCCGCTGCCGATATTGTACGAGGTCGTATAGGCGGGATTGCCCTGGTGCGCCGCAATGAAGCTGGCGGGCGGGTTGAACGAAGAGAAGCCGGAATAGCTGCTCGCCGGGTTGTATTCGGCGAAGGTCGGCGCACGGAAACCCTGCGAATAGGTGGCGCGCAGCGAGAATTCGCGGACCGGGGTGAACTTGGCACCCACCTTTGGCGAGAAGTGGCTATAACCCTGCGAATAGTGATCGTAACGGCCCGAGACGTTCAGGTCGAACGAGCGTGCGAAGGGGGCGTCGATCTCGAAGAACCCGGCGGTCACGGTCTGACGACCCTGCGCCGACGAGGTGTTCAGGCCGTAATAGGACAGGTCCGCATTCTGGTTGCGGTTCATCAACGTCTCGCGACGGACCTGGAACCCGCCACCGACATTCAGGTCGCCGCCCGGCAGTTCCATCAGCGACTTCAGCAGCGAACCGCCGATCGTCGCTACCGTCGAATAGGACGGGGTGGTCCGCTCCGGCGAGATCTGGTCGCGCACGGCCTGCGTGTTCTGTTGCGGATTGACGAAGTTGTACGCCCCGGTGTTGACCGCATTCAGAAGGCCCTGGATGTTGATGAAGCCGCGCTGCGTGACCGCGAAATTGTCACGGGCATAGACGCCGTTCAGGCGGAACTTGAAACCATCGCCCAGATCGCCTGAAATGCCATAGGTCGCCCGGAATACGTCGACATAGCGGTGGCTGTTGGCGGGGATGTCGCCGAACAGGTAATAGATGCGTGCTGCGCTGTCCGCCGGGTTGGCGCCCGCCACGGCATAGGGGTTGTTAGGGTTCAGGCGACGGTCGGCGGCGGTGGCGCAGTTCACGCCTGCGGCGCAGACATACATCGGCAGGACGATGCCCGGGCTGCTGGATGCGAGCGCCGCCGAGCCACCGAAGGGCTGGGTCTGGCGGATGCCCGACGGCGCGCCGCGGATATCGACTTCGGAATGCGAATAGCTGCCGCTGGCAAAGGCTTCCCAACCCTCGGCGATCCGGACGTTCAGGCGCGCCGTGGTCGAGTAACGCTCCTGGCGCGGCTGGATGATCGAATATTCGGCGGGCAGGTTATGCGCGCAACCGGTGCCCTGTGCCGCGCCCGAGGTCACGGTGAAGGTGCCGAAGGGGCAGGCATTCGGATTGAGCAGGCGATACTGGTTGGTCGGCGGCGAGCCGACCTGGCCCGACAGCGGATTGTTCAGGTCGCTCTGCGACACGCGGGTGACGACCGCCTGCGGGTTCTGCTGGAGCAGCGAATCGTCGTTGCGATTGCGGTCCTGCAGGCCGCTGGGGCGCAGGTCGAGCGTGTTGAACGGGTAGCCGCGCGAGTTGTTGGTGATGAACCCGTCATAGGTGTATTCACCGTTGACGTAGAAGTTGAACCCCTGCTCGCGATAATCACCGAACCCGGCGGTCAGCGTGGCGCGATAATGCGCGCCATCGGCCTTTTCGGTCGTGCCCCCCTGGACCGAGCCCGAAATGCCCTGGACATTCTTTTTGCTGATCAGGTTGACCACGCCGCCGATCGCGTCGGCGCCATAGGTCGACGACGCGCCGTCCTTCAACACTTCGATGCGCTCGATGGTGCTGAATGGGATCGAGTTCAGGTCGACATAGGCGTTGTGGCCGTCGTCGTTCAGCGGGAAGTTCGCCGAGCGCAGGCCGTCGATCAGCACGACGGTCGACGAAACGCCCAGGCCGCGCAGCGACACCGCCGCGCCACCGGCCGAGAAGCCGTTCTTGAAACCGGTCGAGATCGAACCCGCGCTGTCGGCCGAGACCGAACGGATGGCGTCCTGTGCGGTGGTGATGTTGGCACGCAGCATCACGTTCGAGTTCACCACGGTCACGGGCGAGATCGAGCTGGCGTTGGAATCGCGGAACAGCGTGCCGGTGACGACGACGGTCGCGCCTTCCGCCGTGGCGGGCGCAGGCGCGGCCCGCTTGATCTGAACGTCCTGTTCGGTCGTGGCGGGTGCGGCGGCTGCGGTCGCGTTCTGGTCGGCGGCATCGGCGCTTTGGGCCGGTGCTGCCTCCTGCGCAAAGGCCGGGCTTGCGATTGCGGTCAGCAATGCCGCCGTCGAAATCCCAAGGTGCAGTCTGCCAAATGCGGAAGTCTTCGAAGTCACTTAACAATTCCCCCTCTGACGCAGCAGCGACTGACGTCGCCGGTATTCCACTCGCCATGATCTGGCGCTGCGATGGCGGGGCGCCTATCACCCGCGAAGTTACCGGGTCGTTAAAGGTAAGCGCGGCTGCGACGGTTTAGGCCGCGGTGACTTGTCCAGCAGGGTGAGGCTTTTGATCGTCGTTTCGGCGGACGTCCGGGTCAGGGGGCAACTGCCTGTCCCTGCGCCATCAACTGACGCGGTCAGATTAATTTATATCGGTAAATCAAGTTTTAAAGGTTCGGGTGCGACCAAAATGGGCACTCAATATTGAAGAGAGACGATGCTCAAGACCCTGTTCCGGGAAAGGCGACGCACCAGCGCCGTACATGCGTTGAACATTCTGGAATCGTCGCGCGAGCCCGGCTTCGACCGTTTCGTCGAGCGGGCTGCGATATCCTTCAATGCCCCGATCGCGCTCCTGTCCCTGATCCATGGCGATCAGCAATGGTTCAAGGCGGCCCGTGGCCTGGATATCGTGTGCAACCCGCGCCACCGCAGCTTCTGTACCTTCGCGCTCGACAATCCCGGCGTGCTGGAGATCTGCGACCCGTGCAGCGATCCGCGCGTGGCCGAACTGCCAGCCATCAACGCCGCGCCGTTCGTTCGCTATTATATCGGTGTGCCCTTGCGCGTCGCCGGGGATATCGATGTCGGTGCGCTGTGCGTCTTCGACACGCAGCGCCGAGGCCCCGCTTCGTCGGATCAGAAAGCCTATCTCATCGCGCTGGCCCGGCAGGCGGCGGTCGCCCTGGAAAGCCGGGCGGACCTGCTCCAGACGGAGGGCGCCGCGTGATCGATGTGGTCCTGTGCCTGACGCAGCAGCATGACCTGCGCTTCGTCGCGCTGGCGCTGCTGATCTGCGTTACGGGGTCGCTCGCGACCGTCCAGCTGTTCAGCCGCGTCCGGGCCTCACGGGGCTATCGCCGCTCTGGCTGGGTCGTGCTGGGCGCGGTCGGTGCGGGCACGATGGTCTGGGCGACTCATTTTGTCGCGATGATGGCGTTTCGGACGACCGCGCCCGTCATTTTGGATCCGATCCTGACGCTCCTGTCCCTGTTGGCGGTGATCGTGATCGCCGTTCCGGGACTGGCCTTGGCCGCCGGGCGGCGGCGCTGGTCGGGGGCGGTCGGCGGGGCCGTGATCGGCACTGGCATCTCGGTCATGCATTATATCGGCATGGCGGCGTACCGGGTCGACGGCATCGTCACCCGGAACTGGCCCTATGTCGTGGCCTCGATCCTGTTGTCGAGCGGTCTGTCCGCCATGGCCTTCCACGTCCTGGCCGGGCGGGGGCGTTGGCGGAACAAGACGGCGGTGGCATGGCTCAGCCTTGCCGTCGCGGCACTCCACTTCACCGGCATGACGGCGATGAAGATCACCGTCCTGAAACTCGGCCAGGGCCTGTCGGGCATGACCATGGCGACGCTGGCGACCACGACGACGGTCGCCACGCTCATCATCGTCGGATGCGCGGCGATCAGCGCCCTGATCGACGGGCATACCCAGTCGGAAACCTATCGCCGCCTGCGTCACATGGCCCTGCACGACAGCCTGACCGACCTGCCCAACCGGATCAGCTTCATCGAGGATCTCGAGGCCCGTTTCGGCATCCGGGGCGGTTATCAGCGCATGGCGGTGGTCATGATGGACCTGTCGCGCTTCAAGGTGGTCAACGATACCTATGGCCACCAGGCGGGCGACCAGCTGCTGGCGGCGCTGGCAGCGCGCTTCTCGTCCATCCTGCGGCCCGGCGAGCGCATCGCGCGGCTGGGCGGTGACGAGTTCTCGGCCGTCGTCTCGTATGACGATCCGGCCGAGCTTGAGGATTTTCTGGGCCGGCTGACCGCGGCGTCCGAAGCGCCGTTCCTGTTCGACCGGTTTACCGCGTCGATCGGCGCCAATATCGGGGTCGCGCTGGCCATACGGGACGGAACCGATGCCGATGCGCTGCTCGCCAAGGCCGATCTGGCCATGTACCGGGCGAAGTCGGCGCACTCCAAGGAACCGTGCTTCTACGACGCGCATATGGACGATGCCGTGCGCGAGCGGCGCGAGTTGATCGCCGATCTCCGCCATGCGCTGGATGCCGACGCGTTCGAGCTTCATTATCAGGTACAGTCGGCCATCCCGTCGGGCGAGATCTGCGGCTATGAGGCGCTGATCCGCTGGAACCACCCCGTCCGGGGCATGATACCGCCGAACCGGTTCATCCCGCTTGCCGAAAAGAGCGGCGACATCGTGCCGCTGAGCAACTGGGTGCTTCGGCGGGCCTGTTGCGAGGCGGCGGGCTGGGCCGATCCGCAGCCCGTCTCGGTCAACCTGTCGCCGATGCATCTGGCTGAAAAGCAGCTGGTCGAGACGGTGCGCTCGGCCCTTGCGGACAGCGGCCTGCCGCCCGAGCGACTGACGCTGGAGCTGACCGAGAGCGCGATCATTCACGACAAGCATTTCGCGCTCGAGCAGTTGAAGGCCCTGAAGGCGATGGGCATCGCCATCGCGCTGGACGATTTCGGAGTGGGCTATTCCTCGCTGGAGGTGCTGCGCTCCTTTCCCTTCGACCGGATCAAGCTCGATGCGTCCTTCGTCTCCGAGATCGAGCATGACGAGCAGGCGGTGTCGATCCTGCGGTCCGTCGCGGCGCTGGGGGCGACGCTCAACATGCCGGTATTGGCCGAGGGGGTGGAGGAGCCTGCCCAACTGGCCATCGTGACCCGGGAGGGCTGTGCCGCGGTCCAGGGCTATCTGATCGGCAGGCCCTCGCGCACGCTGGCCGATCCCGAGCATGTTCGACGGGTCGCGAGCCTCCGACCCCGGATCGTGGGGGTCGAAGCGGTGGCGTGACCGTCCGGCGCCAGCGAGACAGGGGCAGGCCGTGCCCATGAAGCGGACGGAATATGAACATATGTAGTAAGGTGCGAGGCGATATTGCGGCTCTCTCGCATTCGAACAGCCGCAATGAAAGAATGATGACGTCCATTTCATCCAACAAAAGAAACATAATTGCCGTCTTCTCAGTACTTCCTAATCCGTTGTTGCTTATAGGGTAGGTGGATGTGCTTTCTCGGTCACATTCTACCAGATAGATCAACATGAAATTTCCGTAAATTTACAGCGTTTCGGTGTGTCGATTTTATGACGCCACGCTCTCGGCCCTCGTGAAGGGGCAGGGGCGAAAGTTTTGGCTTGAGGATCGGATGGCCCCGGTCCCCAGCAGAATGAGGACGCGTCATGATCAAGAATTCCATGCCTGCCCGTCGCCGGTTGCATATCGGGACCGCCCTTCAGAACCTGACGCTGCTCGGTTTGGGGCTTGGCATGGCGAGTTTCGCGACGGCGGCGTCGGCCCAGGCCGTACAGGGTAAGGCGACGGACAACAGCTCGGCTGCCGCCACCCCGGCGCCGACAGGCGATATCGTCGTCACCGGGTCGCGCATCCAGCGTCCCGACCTCCAGAGCAGCAGCCCCGTCGCGACGATCAGCGCGGGTGAGCTGAAGGCGACCAATACCGTCACCGCCGAGGCCTATCTGTCGTCCTCGCCGCAGTTCGTACCCGCCGCCAGCGGCACGACGAACAACGGCAATGGTGGCACCGCCACGGTCGATCTGCGCGGCCTGGGTTCGCAGCGGACACTGGTGCTGGTGAACGGCCGTCGCATGGTGCCGTCGGATATCGGCGGCGCGGTGGACATCAACGCGATCCCGACCGTCCTCATCAAGCGCGTCGATGTGCTGACGGGCGGCGCTTCGGCGGTGTACGG
The DNA here is from genome assembly GCF_001970915.1 of Sphingomonas sp. Sph1(2015). Taxonomy (NCBI): domain Bacteria; kingdom Pseudomonadati; phylum Pseudomonadota; class Alphaproteobacteria; order Sphingomonadales; family Sphingomonadaceae; genus Sphingomonas; species Sphingomonas sp. Sph1(2015). The sequence goes on along the minus strand of NZ_MQUI01000014.1, from coordinate 34,988 downwards.
CGCCGATGCCATTTCGGGCGTGGTGAACTTCGTGCTCAACGACAAGCTGGAGGGCGTGCGTGCCGATGCCAGTTCGCAGGTCACCGGGCATGGCGACGCCGCCCAATATAACGCAGGCCTGGCGGCGGGCGTGAAGTTCGGCAACGACGATGCCGGGCACATTGTCATTGCGGGTCAGTACACCAAGCGGAACGGCGTCTATCAGTCGGCGCGCGCCTATTCGGCGCAAAGCCTCGACGGCAATCTGAAGCCGACCGGGTCGAGCAACGCCACGCCGACGGTCATCGACATCAAGTCCGGCCGCTACCAGATCAACGACGGCAGCCAGCCGGGCGGCACGGACAATTTCGTGCCCTATTACAGCCCCTATAATTTCAACCCGGCCAATTATCTGCAAGTGCCGCTGGAGCGGTACAATGTGACGGCGCTGGGCAGCTACAAATTCTCCGATGCCGCGGAATTCTATGCACGCGGCAGCTATACGCGCAGCGACGTCACCGCGATCCTGGCGCCGACGGCGACGGGCGGCTTCAACTTCGCAATCTCGCCCAGCAATCCGTTCCTCAACGCGACCAACTCCGCGCTGATCTTTGGCGATCCCACCAATCTGAACGCCGACGGCACCGCCAATGTCGGCATCCGTCGCCGCGTGACGGAGACGGGCGGCCGTATTCAGGAATTCACCAACGACACCTATTTCGGGATCGCGGGTCTGCGCGGCGATTTCGCCGACAGCTTCCATTACGATGTCTTTGCGCAATATGGCCTGGCCAAGCGGCATGAGGCGCTGCTGAACGACCTAGACTATAACCGGACCGCGCAAGCCATCAACGCGACGGTGGGGGCGAACGGCACTCCCGTCTGCGTCGATCCCCGCAATGGCTGCGTCCCCGTCAACCTGTTCACGTCACAACCGATCTCGGCGGCGGCGCTGTCGTTCATCACCGCCAACGGATCGCAGGACAATCGTTATACCCAGTTCGTCACCGGCGGCAGCCTGTCGGGTGACCTGAACTTTCTGCAAAGCCCGCTGGCCGACAAGCCGGCGGCGGTCGCGCTGGGCGCGGAGTATCGCCGCGAGACGGGCAGCCAGTCGGTCGATGCCAATTACGGCTCGGGCAACCTGATCTATTACGGGCAGGGCACGGCCGTCCCCAACGCGTCGTTCAACGTCAAGGAAGTCTACGGCGAGTTGCAGATGCCGCTGGTCACCGACCGGCCCTTCGTCCGCGCGCTGAACTTCGAAGGCGGCGTGCGTTACTCGGCCTATACCAACAACACGGTGGCGGGCCGCAACACGCTGGACGCCGTCACCTACAAGCTGGGCGGCGACTGGAGTCCGGTCGAGGGCGTGCGCTTCCGGGCGATCTTCAACCGGGCGACGCGTGACCCCAACATTGCCGAGCTGAACAGACCGATCACCCAGGCGGGGACCGACGTGCTGTCGACGGATCCGTGCGCGCGCGGCGCTCCGCAGGGCAATGCGGCCTTGGCGGCCAAGTGCATCGCGCAAGGTGCCCCCGCCAACCTCGTCAATTCGGGCATCATCCAGGACGTGACCTCTGGCCAGACCAATATCAACGCGGGCGGTAATCCAGCGCTGCGGCCGGAAACCGCCAATACGCTGACGGTGGGGGCGGTGTTCTCTCCACGATTCGCCCTGGGCCTGAACGTCACGGTCGACTATTATCGGATGAAGGTGAACAACTATATCGCCTCGGACGGTTCGCAGGACATCGTGAACCAGTGCTTCAACAACAATATCTCGGCCTATTGCTCGCTGATCGTCCGCAACAACATCTCCGGCCAGTTGACGGGTTCACCCAATGCGAACGGCCAGTTCCCGGGCGTCACCGAGCAGTTGATCAACGTCGCCACGCTGCAGACCAGCGGCATCGACGTGTCGGCCGATTATCGCTTCAAGCTGCCCGGCGAGACCAGCCTGACACTGGCGATGGCGGGCACCTATGTCGACCGCTACACCTTCAACCTGGGGGCGCAGGCGAGCCCGATCAACTGTGCGGGCAAGTTCGGTAACAGCTGTGCGGCGGTGTCGATCAACCCGATCCCGCGCTGGAAACATCAGGCATCGGCCACCCTCGATCTGGGCGATGTCTCGATCCAGGGCCGCTGGCGCTATATCGGACCGGTGAGCGCGGATCCGGGCACGCCGATCCTGGTCAGCCGTATTCCGTCCTATTCCTTCTTCGACACCAATGTCAGCTTCGACGTGAACAAGCAGTACACGTTCCGCCTAGGCGTCAGCAATCTGTTCAACGTCAATCCGCCCGTCGTGGGTGGCGTGGCCGGTAGCGCCGGGTCTAATTCGGGCAATACCTTCCCCAACGTCTATGATGCGCTGGGCCGGACCTTCTTTGCGGGTATCAGCCTGAAGCTCTGATCTCCTCATGGCGGAACGAAAGGGGTGGATTTCGGCAGGGCGAAATCCACCCCTTTCCATATCAGAATTTGGCGCGCAGGCCGATCCGGTAGGAGCGGCCCAGCGTGTCGTACAGCGCCGGATTGACGTCGAGGCCGGTATTGGTCTGCGGCGAAGGCTCGGGATCGCGGTCCAGCAGATTGTCGACCTTGAAGAACATGCTGACCGCCGACGTGACGTTCAGCGAGCCGCCGATATCGACATAGAAGGCACCCTTCATGAAGTTGCGGTCGATCGTCGGGTTGTTGCCGGTCGAGACCGGGCAGCTGGTCGAGCAGACGACATACTGGTTGCCGAATACGCCGTCGCTGAACCAGCGTTCCTGAACCAGCAGGCTGAATTTATCGGTGTCGTAATTCTGGATCGCCAGCCACTTCCAGCTTGGGGTCGCCCCCGAATTGGCACCTGCGCTGTCGATCGGGATCGTGCCGGGCAGGCCGGGATCGGTCACGAATTTGATGACGTGGGTCGCCAGCGCGCGCAGCGTCAGATTGCCGTTCAGCCCCATCGGGTTGCGCCACTGATAGCTGCCCTCGATATCGAAGCCGCTGGTCTTGATCGAAGCGAGATTGAAGGCCTGGACATTGACGAAGTTCGGCCCGGCCGTGTTCTGAAGGTTGAAGGCGCCGCACGTCTCGGTATTGCCCTGGAAGCAAAGATTGACGATCTGCGCCGCCGACAGGCTGGAGACGACGTCGTTCACCTTGATCGTGTAATAGTCGAAGGACAGGCTGAGCCCCGGTGCCCAGCTCGGCCGCGACAGGACCACGCCCGCCTCGGTGCTGCGTGCCATTTCGGGGCGGAGGTTGGGATTGCCCAGTGAGTTCTGGATGATCAGGACCTGGGTGTTGCGGAACGGATCGGTGAAGTTGGGCACCGTCGTCGTGGTGGGCGCGGCGAACAGCTCGGACAGGTTCGGCGCACGTACGTCGCGTGAGGTTACGGCACGCAGGCGGAAGCCGTCGAGCGGCGTGTCCCAGGTGCCGCCAAGCTTCCACGCATAGACCGCGCCCGAGGTCGAATAATGGGTGGCGCGGCCCGCCGCGCTGAGGTTGGCGCGGCCCAGGCTTTCGGAATTGATGAGCGGCAGGTTCAGTTCGAGGAAGCTCTCATAGACGTCGTACTTGCCCGAGCCGTTCTTGTAGTTGCCCGCATACCAGTTGCTGCCGGTCGCCGAATTCAGAAACGGGTCGGCGGGATAGGCGGCCGAGTTGGGGCTGATCGCCGATACGCCCGCGCCATAAGGATCGGCGTTCACGCGGTATGCCTCGCGGCGATACTCGACGCCGGTCGCGATCGACAGCGGCCCGGCCCACAGGTCGATCAGATTGCCCGAGATGCTGCCCGCCGCCGCGTCCTGGGTCTGGCGGGTATGCTGGAACGGGCCGTTGGCGGGGGTTATATAGGCCAAGGCTGCGGCCGATGGCGTGGCACCGCCGAAGATATTGATCGGCTGGCACCCGCTGGCCCGGGCGGCGGCATTGGCGCAGACGATCTGGCCGTTCAGCGTCGTCGCGTTGATCGCCTCGTTATAGCGGCCGGTCAGGCTGATATTGTCGACATCGATGTCGGTGACGTTGATGCCATGTTCGTAATAGACGTCATAGGTCCAGCTGCCGCCGAACACATCGGCCTTGCCCTTCAGGCCGCCGACGAAACGATATTGGCGGCGATCGGTGCTGACCTTGATGTTCGGCAGGATCGCGTTGCTCAGGCCATAGCTGAACTGGGTGATCCCGTTGGCGGCGCATTGCTGCTGGATGGATTGTGGCAGATAGGGGTTGGAACACTGGATGGTCAGGCCGGTTTTGGCCGCCCCCGGGTTGGGCTGGTTGCTGGTCTTCACCTGCGCGATATTGGCGGTGACATACAGCTCCATGTCGGGCGCGATGTCATAGCCGATACGGGTATAGCCGTTGACCCGCTCCAGCGCCGATTGCAGCGAGGTGCCCGAGCCGACATGGCCGGACTGGTCGCCGCCGACGCAGAAACCCACATAGCATCCGATGACGTTGCCCGCCGCATTCTTGGCGGGAACGCCGTTCGACCCGTATTGGAAGGGGAAGGGATTGCCGTTGGCGTCGAACGCGATGCCCTGGAGCGGTCCGGCGCTGATCAGGCCGTATTTGGTATATTGATAGGCCTGGCCATGGTCGCGGTACAGGAATTGCGGCGTGCTGCCGTTGCGGATGCCTGTATCGACCAGCGTCGAGGCGCGATACCAGTCGCGGCTACCCGCCAGATCCTCGCCGAAATTGCCTGGTCCGACACCCTGGTCCTTGGCATATTCGCCGCTGACGATGATGTGCAGCCGGTCGCCCGCCAGTGCCTTGCCGAAGGCGGCCTGTGCCAGCACCTGGCCATTGTCGCCATAGGTGGTGACGCCGGTCTGGAGATTGCCCTTGAAGCCGGTGAAGCGGGTGTCGGTGATGAAATTGATGACGCCGCCGACCGCGTCCGAACCCCAGGAGGCCGAGGCGCCGCCGGTCACGACATCGACCCGCTTGATCAGCAATTGCGGAAACTGGCTGATATCGGGAACGCCGGTGACGTTCGCGCCCACGACCCGCTGGCCGTCGAGCAGCGTCAGGGTGCGGATGGTGCCGAGGCCACGCAGCGAGAAGGAGCTGAGGCCTTGTTGTCCGCTCGACGTGCTGAAGGTGCCCGTCGTCGCGCCCGTCGATCCCTGCAAGGACGGCAGCTGGGCGACGGTGTTGAAGATGTTGGGCTGGGCGTTGGCCTGAATCTGCTCTTCGCCGATGACCGTGGTTGGCGTGGGGGCGTTATAGCCGTTGGCGGTGATACGCGTGCCGGTGACGACGATATCACGCTCGCTGGCCGCAGCTTCCTGCGGGGCGGCCGCCGGATCGGGGACCGGGGTCTGTTGAACCGGCGCGGCCAGCGCGGGGCTGGCCATCAGTGCCAGAGCCACGGCTGCGGCACTGGTAGCGTTACCGGATTTCCACGAGGCGCGGCTGCGCCGATTGCCGATGCTCATCACTCCATCCCCTCACTCTACCTGCGGAGCATGAGCCGGCGATCGCTGGCCCCTCCGTCTCCCACCCGCTTTACCGCAGGGACGAAGGGGCGGCATCTACGACCATAGTCGGTATCCTGGGTGGCTCAGGGTTGTGCGGCGTAAAGTCCGTGATGGGTCAGGATGAACAGGGTTCGCCCATCGACCCCGCCGAAGGCCAGTTGCAGGGGGCGCTCGGGCACATCGATCCGGCCGAGTTCCGTCCCGCCCGCGTCATAGACGAAAACCTGCCCGTTCGCGACATAGACCCGCCCGTCCGCGCCCGTGACAACGCTCTCGCCGCCGCGATGGGCAAAGAGTTTCAGCTCGGTGACGGCGCCGTCCGCGCCGACCAGCCCGGTATAGGTACGATCCTCCGATCCGTTGGCGATGGCGATACGGGTGCCTGGCTGCGCGGCGATCAGGCCATAGGTGTCGAGCGTGTCCGAAAAGCGCCAGCCGCGATGGTCGGTCGGCCCCTGCTGCCACACGCGAAAGGCGGGCAGGGCGATGCTGCCATCGGGGGACACATAGGACGCGGCCTTGGGCTGGCCGATGCCGCGTGCGAACATCTCGGCCAGGGTGGTGAACTGCCCGGTCGCGGGGTCGTATTGATCGCGGAACTCGCCATTGACCCATAGGCTGCCGGGCAGGACGACCCGCGCGTTCGGCGGTGTCGTGCCGGTCTGCGAAAGGGGCGTCACGGCGGCGGGGGCCTTGGGATCGATGCTATAGACCGTCGCAGCAGGCCCGGCCGAGGACAGCACCAGCAGCTTGCCCGACCCGTCGACCGCCAGGTTCACGGGGTCGAGCGGCGCGTCGGACACGACCGACAGGCCCTCCGCCTCGCTCCAGCCATGGATACGCTGGAAATAGCGGTCGACGAAATAGAGCTTGCCGGTGGCATCGACTGCGCCGCCCCCCAACGAGTAGAAGCCATCGGCCAGCCGCCGGACCGGCGTCAGGCTGGGCGAGGGGGCGGGCAGGGCGGCGGGGGTGACGTCCAGCGTCGCGAACTCTCGCTCGCGAACCTCCGCGCCTCGGGTCATGTCGCGAACGGCGTTCTCATACGGATATTTGCTGGCGCGCAGATAGGTGCCGCAGCCATCCGCCTGACAGGTGGCAAAGCCGCTCTCCGCATTCACATGGACGTTGCGGAAACGGATGTCGTTTTGGCCGTACAGCGCGATTGCCGCGCGCGCAGGCTGGAGCGAACGGGTGACGCGGTAGGCGTGGAGATTGGCGAACAGGACGTCTCGCACATTGCGGACCTCGAAGGCGACGGCATCGCGGCTCTCGCCCGCCTCCTCCTCGGTCTGGGGGGCGAGGAACTCCCAATGCGCGACGCTGTCGAGCACGATCTCGGCGCGGCGGTGATGCTCGGCGGAGATTTGATAGACATGGCCGGGCGTCTCGGTGTTCGACACCAGCATGCCCGCCGAAGCATAGGTATCGGGCGTCCACAACCCGTTGAACGTACCGCCGCCGCCGTCCGTCACCCACAGGCTGGGATAATGGCCGTCCCAGCGTTGCTTCGGATCGGGATCGCCGGTGTGATCGGCGTTATAGGGATCGAAGCGGCTGCCATCGGCGCGGAAGGTGCCGTGTCCGCCCTGAAACTTGACGTCATCGACCAGCGAGCCTTCACCCGCGCGCCAGAGCAAAGCGGTCGCGCGCGGGTTGCGCCCGCCCGCCGCCAGACCGAGGCCGGAGACGATGGCGTCGCCCCCGTTGGCGCTCTCGATCAGTCCCTTCGCGCTGCCGACGCCGCGAAAGGCCGGGCTGTCGTCGGTCAGGACGATCTGGGTCAGGCTGGGGTGCAGGCCGATCAGCACGCTGTCGGGGCGCAGGCGCAAGCTGTCGCTGACCCGGTAGAAACCGGCGGGGAAATAGAGGACACGGTGCGTGTCGATGGCTTTTTGCAACACGGCGGTGTCGTCGGTCGCGTTATCGCCCTTCACGCCGAGGTCCCGAACATTGGTCCATTGCTCGACCGGCGGCAGGGCGCGGATGGCGGGATCCTTGCGAGATACCGATGGGGACAGCGGCACCGCATCCGCCCTGGTCGCAAAACGTCCCGTCTGCCCCAGTGATGGCACCGCCAGGCCATAGGAAAAGTCCCGCATCCGGTAGCGCCGCGCAGGCCCGGTGATCGTCCGTCCGCTGTCGCGGAACCAGGCGAAGACCGGGGTGTCGCTGGCGGTCGCGTCCTGAAAGCCGATCTGGGTATAGGCATTGTCCTCGTTGCTGATGACGATGCCTGCACGTGCGACCCGCTCGAACCGGACCTTTTTGCCCCAGAACCAGTCGCCATAGCCCCGGTCGATCTCGATCCCGACCGGCACATTGCGGATCACCGTGTTGACCAGCGTCAGCCCGGCCTCATGCTCGCGGATGGCCGCGTCGCGCTGTCCGTCGAAGCTGGAGTCGAGCAGCGTATAGGACCAGGCGGGGGAGGGCTTTTCGGTCAATATGCCATAGCGCCCGCCATGGAAGTGCAGGTCCTGCCCCAGATTGCCGACCTGATAGATGCCCGCCAGCGCGTCGCCCAGGCGGAAGTCGATATGGGCCAGATAGCTGTGCTGGGCGGTGTGGAAGCGGACCGCGGTGGCGGCGGGATTGCCTGCGCCTATCTCGAAATCGACATTGGCCATCGCCGAGTAGAAAGTGCCCGAATTGGCATCGGCGATACTCTTGTCGAAGGGGACGCTGGTCGGCGGCGGCACGGGAACCGGAGGGGCTTCCCTGCCCGCCTCGGGGGGCAGCGTGCCGGTGAAGAAGACCATGGTGCCGATGCCCTGCTGGAACCCCGGCGTGGCGGGGGCGAGGACGAAGACGGGGCGCGTCCTGCCCACGCCGAACAGGCGGACGCCCGGCCGCATATACAGGGTGCGGGTCAGTCGATATCGGCCCGACGGCAGGAAGACGATCCCACCGCCGCCCTGGCTGGCTACCCGGTCGATCGCCTGCTGGATCGCCGCGCCATCGTCGCTCCGCCCGTCGCCGCGCGCCTGCACCGTCACCGCGCGCGGATCGGCAGGCGCGCGGGTGAAGACCGAGGCGGGGCGGTCAGCCCAGACGGGCGACGCGGCGGTCCCGGCGAGCAGCGCCAGAACGGCAAGGGAAAGCGGGCGCGTCATGACGGTCATCCTCATCAGGCGGAACGGATCGGGGGCAGGGCCATTGGGATAGGCAAGGCGGCGCGTCGGTACGACTGCGACAAAGGTCGTAATGGCCTTTGTCGCCCCAGGCGCGATAGCGAAGGCCGAACGGGCACGAGCGATAAGGGATGCGGGTGAAGGCGACAGACGGCAGTGACGCAGGCGGACGCGCTTATGGCATCGTGGTGATGGGCGTCAGCGGCACCGGGAAGACTACGCTGTCGGAGCGTCTGGGGGCGCAACTGGGTTGCCCGATGCTGGAGGGCGATGCGTTTCACTCGGCCGAGAATGTCGCCAAGATGCGTAACGGCCATCCGTTGACCGATGCGGATCGCTGGCCGTGGCTCGACCGGCTGGGTCGCGCCATCGGCGAGGCGGCACGGGAGGGCGGGACCGTGATCGCCGCCTGTTCCGCGCTCCGCCGGGTATATCGCGAGCGATTGCGGACGGCGGCGGGCGTGCCGCTGTTCTTCGTGTTCCTCGACACCGATGCGCAGGAAATCGCAAAGCGGATGAGCGGGCGCAAGGATCACTATATGCCGACCAGCCTGCTCGATAGCCAGCTGGCGACGCTGGAACGACCAACGGCGGACGAATGCGCGCTGACGCTGGATGCGCGGCAGCCGCCCGAAACGCTGGTGGCGCAGACGCTCGCCTGGGTGGAGGGCCGCTGACCCGCTCACGGCATCAGCCGCTTGCGCCCCTGCGACAAATGCCAGCGCATTGCCAGCGCCGCACCATCGGGGTCGCGGCCACGGATCGCCTCGACGATGGCGTCATGCTCGTCCATCATCGCGCCGATCACCTCGGGCGGGCGCGAGCGCGAGATGTCGACCCCGGCGCGCAGGATGTGCATCACCTCGTCCTTCAAATGGTCGAAGACCGGGATGAACGCCGAATTGCCGGTCGCCTCGACGATCGCACGGTGGAGCACCCAATCCTCGTCATGCGCGGGCGCATCGGACAGGAGCGCGGCGCGCAACGCGGCGAGCGCCTGCTCGATGACGTCCATCTGCTCGCTCGACCGGCGCAGCGCAGCCAGACGCGCGGTTTCCGCCTCCAGGACGAAGCGAACCTCATAGGTGCCCAACGTCTTGGCCAGCTCGTCCATCGGCATATGGGTGCCGAGCCGTTCGGACGGGCGGCGCTTTACGAAAGAACCCGCCCCCCGCCGCGCCTCGGTGATCCCGTCCGACGCAAGCCGGGCCAGCGCCTCGCGCACAATGGTCCGTGACATGCCGAACGTCTCGGCCAACCGGGCCTCGGAAGGCAGGCGGTCACCGATCGCCAGCCCCTCGTCGTTGATGATGCGGACGATCGCCGTATAGGCCCGGTCCGCCAGCCGCCCTTCGTTCATCACTGCCCCCGCTTCAGACGAAATGGCTCAGGACCATCACCAGGGCCAGGCCGACGACCGAGATCACCGTCTCCAGCATCGACCAGGTCCTGAAGGTGTCGGCGGTGCTGGTGCCGACATAGCTTTTGACCAGCCAGAAGCCCGGGTCATTGACGTGGCTGAAAAATACCGAGCCTGCGCCGATGGCAAGAACAACCAATTCGGGGGATACGCCTGACCCGGCGACCACCCCCGGCATGATGCCGACGGCCGTGATCGTCGCGACCGTCGCCGACCCCGCGGCGAGCCTGATGCCGACCGCGACCAGCCAGCCGAGAAGCAGCGGCGAAATGGCGTACATGGTGACGAGCCGGGCGAGCAGGTCCGACAGCCCCGCGCTCACCAACACCTGCTTCAGCGCGCCGCCCGCCCCGATCGCCAGCAGGATCGCGCCTGCCGCGCCCATCGTCTCATGCCACACCGCGTCCTGGATCTTCGCCTCGCGCAGGCGCCGCCCGAACAGCAGGGGCAGGGCGAACAGGTTGGTGACGAGCAGCGCGATGACCGGATTGCTCGCCGCGACCAGCCACGTTGCGCCTTTCAAGCCTGCGGAAAGCTGGCCCAGTTCCCCCGTCGCGATCAGCAGGACCGGCAGCAGCACGATGAACAGCGCCGCGCCGCGCCGCGTCCCGGCACCGCGATGTCCAGCCGGTGGTCGCCGATGACCGGCGGCGCAAGGCGGACGCCCGGCGTGACGATCCGTGCCAGCACCGGCCCCGCGATGATCGCGGTCGGGATGGCGATGAGGATGCCGTAGAGCATCGTCCGGCCCAGATTGGCCCCCAGCGCCTCGACGGCCAGCAGCGGGCCGGGATGCGGCGGCACCAGCGCATGGACGACGCCCAGCCCCGCGAGGGCGGGCATGATGAGGCGCAGCTTCGTGGCATCGCGCGCTTCGCCGTCCGGCGTGTTCATCGCCTCCGCCGCCGCCACGACGATCGGCAGCAGCAGGACAAGGCCCGTCTCGAAGAATAGTGGCAGGCCGATCAGGATCGCGATGCCCAGCGTCGCCCAGGGGGCCGCCCGCGCGCCGGTCAGCCGCAGCGCGCTCTGCGCCAGTGCCGCCGCCGCGCCGGACAGGTGCAGCATCGCTCCCAGCGACAGGCCGAGTGCTACGACCAGGCCGGTTCCGCCGACGATATCGCCCACGCCCTTCTGCACCGCCTTGGCGATGTCGGCGAGCGGCAGCCCTGCGAGCAGTCCTACCGTGAAGGCACCGCAGAGCAGGCCGATGAAGGGATGCAGCCGCCCCTTCACGATCATCAGGACGGCGAGCAGGATTCCCGCCAGCGCCGAGGCGATCAGGCGGATATCCTCGCCGGTCACGGGCGGGCTCCGCGCGTCATCTGGTTCAAGCTCTGCGGATCGCGCATCGACACCCCTCCATGATCCATGGCGGCGTTTTCGCCTGCCGGACTTCTCCCGCAATCTGTAGGACAGGTTTTTGGGCGTGGGCAATAGGAAAGGGCTTGATCGGAGGCAATCGGGGGGCGCATGATGAAAACCTGTCCAACCGAATTCACATGGAGCGGGTTAAAGAGGACGTGGGATCATGTCGGCGCATACGACCGACAGCCTTTGGCCCAACCGGGCCGCATAGTGGAGGATGACGATGGAAGGGATACGTCCGACCGCCTGCCAATCGCTGAGCGCAAGCGCCGAAGCGCTGCCGCTGGCACGGCTGACACCGACACAGATGAAGGTGCTGCGCGGCGTCCATTCGGGGATGCTGAACAAGCAGATCGCGTTCGACCTGGGCATCACCGAGGCCACGGTGAAGGCGCACATGACCGCGCTGATGCGCAAGCTGAACGTCCGCAATCGGACGCAGGTCGCGATCGCGGCGCAGGCGCTCAGTCTCCACGCCTGATCCATGTTGGCGACGCCGGTCGTCGCGCCGCTACGCTGGGGCCAGCGATAAAAAGGAGAGGGCAATGAAGACGAACTGGCTGCTGAGCGCAGCGGGGGTGATGGCCGCTGCACCCGTGATGGCGGCCCCCGCCGCAGCCCCGCCCTCGACCTCCCTCTATCGCACCGCCCCGGCCGATCCGCGCGCGATCACCATTCGTGGCGTGGGCGATGGCCGGGCCGATGACAGTGCCGCGATTCAGCAAGGGATCGACCAGGCGGCGAAGGGCGGCCATGGCGGCATCGTCTTCCTGCCCTCGGGGCGATACCGGATCAGCCGGACGATCATCGTGCGGTCGGGCGTTCGCCTGTTCGGGGTCGGTCCGACCCGGCCCGAGATCGTGCTGGCCGACGCCACGCCGGGCTTCGGATCGGGCATCGCCGCGATGATGACCTTTGCGGGCGATGACCAGTATCGCTCGGGCAAGCCGCCCGTGCCGGTGCCGACGACCGTGCCCTTCGATCCGACGCTGTACGACGCCACCTCCTCCACCTTCTATTCCGCGCTCGCCAATGTCGATTTCCGTATCGGAGAGGGCAATGCGGGGGCGGTCGGGGTGCGGTTCCGCGTCGCCCAGCATGGCTATATCCGGCATGTGGATTTCCACATCGGGTCGGGCTTTGCCGGTGTCTATCAGGCGGGAAACGCCGCCCAGAACCTGCGCTTTTTCGGTGGCCGATATGGTATCGTTACCGAGAAGACGTCGCCCGCCTGGCAGTTCACGTTGATCGACAGCGACTTCACTGGCCAGCGAGAGGCGGCGATCCGCGAGCATGAGGTCGACCTGACCTTGGTCAACGTCGCGATTCGCGACACGCCGGTCGGGATCGAGATCGACCGGGGCTATTCGGACTCGCTCTGGGGCAAGCAGGTGCGGTTCGAGAATGTCCGCGACGCGGGTGTCCTCATCTCATCGGAAAAGAGCGTGTTCACCCAGATCGGCTTTGACGATGCGATCGGCATCGCCACGCCCGTCTTCGCGCGGTTCCGCGATAGCGGGCGGGTGGTCGCGGGCCAGGGGCCACGCTACCGCGTCGCCGATTTCGGCTATGGTCTGAAGGTCCAGGCGCTGGGACGGATGGGCGACTTCGCGACGGATGTGAAGATGACCCCGCTCGCCCGCATACCGGCTCGACCCAAGCCCGCCATTCCTGCGCTGCCGCCGGTCGCCGCCTGGGCGAATGTCCGCGATCTGGGGGTGAAGGGCGACGATGCCACCGACGACACCGCCGCGCTGCAACGCGCAATCGACACGCACCGCGTCCTCTATCTGCCGATAGGGCGTTACCGGGTGAGCGACACGCTGCGGCTGCGCCCCGACACGGTGCTGATCGCGCTGCATCCCAGTCTGACCCACATCTATCTGGCCGACGACGTGCCCGGCTATCGTGGGGTCGGCTCGGCCAAGGCGTTGATCGAAAGCGCGAAGGGCGGGGCGGGGATCGTCTCGGGCGTCGGACTTTGGACCGGCGGGGTCAATCCGCGCGCCACCGCCTTGCTGTGGAAGGCGGGCGAGGCTTCGCTGGTCGATGACGTCAAGATCCAGGGCGGCGGCGGCACGCTGCTGACGCCGGGCAGCCCGATCGGCTTTGGCGACCCGCGCGCGCGGTTCGACGGGCAGCATCCCAGCATCTGGGTGACGGACGGCGGCGGCGGTACGTTCAACGCGCTCTGGTCGCCCAACACGCTGGCCTCGGCCGGGTTCTATGTCTCGAATACGACCACGCCGGGCCATGTCTATCAGCTATCGGCCGAGCATCATTACCGCGCCGAGATCGTGCTCGATCATGTCGCCAACTGGGAATTCCTCGCCCCGCAGACCGAGCAGGAGGTGCGCGACGGCGTCAATGCCGTCTCGACCGAGTTCCGTCACAGCCGCAACATCCTGTTCGCCAATTATCACGGCTATCGCGTCACCCGCACGGTCAAGCCGATGGATGCGGCGGTCAAGCTGTACGACTCCGGCGACATCCGCTTTCGCAATGTCCATGTGAATGCCGAGAGCGGCTTTGCGAGTTGTGACGCCAAGGGCTGCGGCACCTTTGTCCGGGCTAGCAAATACCCGTTCGAGAATGCGATCAGGGACATGACCCGCCGGACGGAAGTGCGCGAGCGGGAATTAGCCCGCCTCGACGTGCCGCCTGCACCGACCAGCGCGGCGACGGCTACGGGAGTTCCGGTGTCGCCGGGCGTCAGCAAGCTGGCGGACGGCTTTTATTCGATCGCCGGGGGTGCGGTGGATAGGGCGGGCACGCTCTATTTCATCGACCGCTTTTTCCAGCGCATCTATAGCTGGTCGGAGGCGAAAGGGCTGAACATCGTCGCCGATGCGCCCCTCGACGCGGTCAATCTTGCGGTCGATCGCTCGGGCCGCCTGCTCGTCCTGTCGTCGGCTGGGCGGAATGGAACCGTGTACAGCATCGACCCCACCGCTCCGGCGGCCGTGACCGTGATCGCGCCGACCCCGGCCCAGGCGCATTCGGGGGCGCGGACGCTGCTTCCCGTCAATGTCTGGGAGAATGGCGAGTTCGCCGACCGGATCGATCCCATAAGCTATCGCTATCCGACCATGGCCGAGATGTTCGCCGCCAAGCTGCGTGAAACCAAGGCGCAGGAATATGTGTCGCCCGACGGATCGGTGGTGCTGCCCGCTTTTCGCGTCTGGAACCAGGGGCCGGACGATCATCAGGGCTGGCGCTGGTCGGATACGCTCGACGCCTATGGCCTGACGGATGCGCCGGTTGGCGGCGAAGTGGTGCTGACCAACGGCTCGGAGAACCGGACCTACGCCGGACGGGTCGGCGAGGGCGGCCGCGTCACCGATCTGCGGGTGCTGGCGGAGCGTGGGGGCGAGAGCGCGGTGCGCGATGCGACAGGCAGGCTGTATGTCGCGAACGGACAGGTCTTTGTCTACAATCCCGACGGTTCGCTGTTACGCCGGATCGACATGCCCGAACGGCCGCTGCAACTGGTGCTGGGCAAAGGGGAGCCGGGGCGGCTGTTCATCCTGACCCATCACGGCCTCTACGCCGCTGCGCTATAGGGAGGCGGAGCCGATCCGTTTGTTGAGGAGCCGGACGTCTTGCGGCACGTTATCGTGGCATGACAAAGCCTCAATCCGATCCCGTCGGCCCCGGTCAGGAAAGCGTCTGGACCTATCCGCGCCCTGCCATCGCCGAGCCAAGCCCGCGCCATGTCCGGATCGCGCATCGGGGTATCGTGATCGCCGACACCCGCGCGGCCGTCCGGACGCTGGAGACCAGCCATCCGCCCAGCTGGTATCTGCCGCCTGCCGATATCAATCAGGGCGTGCTCAGGCGGTCGGATCGCCGGTCTTTTTGCGAATGGAAGGGCGAGGCGATCTACTGGCATGTCACTCTCGGAGAGACGGTGCTCCGTGATGTCGCGTGGAGCTACCCTAACCCTATGCCGGGCTTTGCGATCCTGCGCGATCACCTCGCCTTTTACGCGGGGCCGTTCGACCATTGCACGGTCGATGGGGAGCAGGTCAGGCCACAGCCGGGCGGTTTCTATGGCGGCTGGATTACGGCCGATCTGGCAGGCCCCTTCAAGGGCGTGCCGGGCAGCATGGGCTGGTAGCTCTTACAGCGCCCTGAGGGCCGCCGAAGGCCTCGCCCGCAGCACCGGCAAGGTTCCGGCGACACCAATCCCCACCGTCACGGCCGCACCGGTCGTCAGCGTGGCCAGGATGATGCCCCAGTCGGGCAGCCATTCGAATTCGAAGATGCGCGTGACGACGAACCACCCGCCGCCTGCGCCCAGTATCAGCGCAACCGTCCCCACAATGGCCGCCAGCAGCGCATATTCGATTGCCTGCATCGCCAGCACCTGTGCGCGTGTCGCGCCCAGCACCTTCAGCATGACCGCATCATAGGTCCGCGCCGCCCGCGCCGCCGCAATCGCGCCGAGCAGCACCGCGATCCCCGCCAGCACCGCGATCCCGGCTGCGACGGTGATGGCGGTGGCCATCTGCCCGACGACGTCCTGGATCTGCTTCAAGACGCCGCCGACTTCGACGACCGAGGTAGACGGAAAACGGGGCAGCAGGGCACGCGTCACGGCAGAGCCTTGCGCGGCAGGCATGTCGATGGTCGCGGCCAGATTGTGCGGCACGTCCTGCAATGCACCGGGTGAAAAGACCATCACGAAGTTGAAACCCAGCGTGTCCCAGGCAATCCGCCGGAACGAGGCGATCCGTGCCGTGCGCTCCAGACCCAGGACCGAGATCGTCAGCAGGTCGCCGATCCGCAGGTCCAGCGCTTTGGCCAGCCGTTCGTCGATCGACACCAGGCTCTGACGTTGCTCCGCTCCGTCCCACCACCGCCCGGCGGTCAGCGAACTGCCGGGGGGCAGCGTCGCGGCGAAGGTCAGCCCGCGCTCCCCCCGCAGCGCCCATGCGCCATCGGGGATCGACTGGAGATCGGCGACGCGGGTCGCGCCATAGGCGGTGATCGTGCCACGCATCAGCGGGACGGTGGAAATGCGAGCCGTAGGGGCGACCGACATGATCGTCCTGCGAAATTCGGCTTCCCGCTCGGGCGGTACGTCGAGGGCGAACAACGCAGGCGCTCGGGCCGGGACGGATCGGCGGATATTGCCGTCGATGCTGGTGCGGATGCTGGCGAGCAGCACGAACAGGGTCAGGCCCAGCCCGAGTGCGACGACGAGCGATACCGTCCGCGAACCGGGGCGATAGAGCGCGGTGAGCGCCAGTCGCGGCAGCGGACGGCGCGGACGGGGAAGCCGCCGGGCGATGGTGCGGACCGCCAGGCCGATTGCGACCAGTACCGTCAGGGTCCCGGCGGTCGCACCGAGAAAGGCGGCGGCAAAGGCCGGGCGGCCGGTGGTCGACAGGGCCAGCGCCACGACGGGAAGGCCCGCCGCCGCACCCCAGAAGATTCCGCGCCATTCTCCACCGGAGCGCGGGTCCAGAACGCCGCGCAGCAGGGCGGCAGCCGGAACCCGCCCCGCCGCGACCAGCGGCCGCGCGCAAAAGGCCAGTGCGATCAACAGGCCATAGGCCGCTGCCAGCGCCAGCGGTCCCGGCGCGAGGGTCAGCCCGGGGGCTATCGGCAACACGGCTCCAACCGCGATCCCGACCAGCGGCACCGCCACGATCCCCGCGACCAGGCCGAGCAGAATGCCGACCCCGGCGACCGCCAGCACCTGCAGCAGATAGACCTTCGCCACCAAACCGGATGTCGCGCCAAGAACCTTCAGCATCGCAATTGTCGTGCGCCGCGCATCCAGATAGGAGCTGACGCCATTGCCGACCCCGATCCCTGAGATCACCAGCGCGGCCAGCCCGACCAAAGTCAGGAACTCCGCCATGCGCGCGACGAAGCGGCTGGCACCGGGCGAGGCGCGGTCGCGGGTCCGGGTTTCCCAACCGGCCGTCGCAAAACGCTGCTCGAACGCCTTGGCGATCCGCGACGGATCATTGACCGTGGCGAGCCGATATTTGCTTTCGTACAGGCTGCCAGGCTGGATCAGCCCGGTCCGGTTCAGCCCGCCGCGTGACACGATGGCCACCGGCCCCAAGGTGAACCCTTCGCCCAGACGGTCCGGCTCGTCCGCGATGATCCCGCCGACCCGGAAATTTGCCGTTCCGAAGCGCAAGCGATCACCCTTGGCGACCGCCAGCCGCTCGGCGAGACCGCGCCCGATCCAAACGGTTTGGTCGTTCGGCGCTCGGACGACCTGCCCGTCGGTCAGGGTCATTCGTCCATAGAGCGGATAGGCCGCGTCGACGGCCTTCAACTGGACGGGCGCGGTCGCTCCGGTCACCGTGACCGCCATCGACTGCATGCGCTGGGTTTCCGAGACGCGCCCGACCGCCTGCATCGCCGCCAGCTCGGGCGGCTCGGCCCGACGCTGCGACACCGACAATTCCAGATCACCGCCCAGCAGCACCCGTCCCCGCGCCGCCAGTTCGCCGCCGATCGCCTCGCCCAGGCTGCCGATCGCCGCAAGCGCGCCGACGCCCAGGAACAGGCAGAGCAGCAACAGCCGCAACCCCCGGAAGCGAACAGATAGCTCCCGCCGGGCGAGCCTCCACGCCAAAGGCCAATCGCTCATGCGACGATCCGGCCATCGGCAAGTTCGATCACCCGGTCGCAGCGTCGTGCGAGTGAAGGGTCATGGGTAATGACGACCAGGGTCGCGCCGGTTGCGGCGCGGCGATCGAACAGCAGGTCCATCACGCGTGCGCCTGTGGCGCCGTCGAGATTGCCGGTCGGTTCGTCGGCAAAGACGATCCGGGGGCGTGGGCCGAGCGCGCGAGCAATGGCAACCCGCTGCTGCTCACCGCCCGACAGCTGGGCGGGATAATGGTCCAGTCGATGCGCCAGTCCGACCGCTGCCAGTTCGGCTTCGGCACGCGCAAAGGCATCGGTTTCCCCGGCCAGTTCCATCGGCACTGCGACATTCTCGCGCGCGGTCATCGTGGGCAGGAGGTGGAAGGCCTGGAGGACGATCCCGATCCGGCCGCGCCGCGCGATGGCCAGCCCGTCTTCGTCCAACGCTCCGAAATCGGCGCCCGCCACCTCGACACGCCCCGAGGTCGCGCGCTCCAGCCCGGATAGCACGGCCATCAGCGAGGATTTGCCCGACCCCGACGCGCCGAGCAGCGCCAGGCTCTCGCCATCCGCCACCTCCAGGTCGATACCCTTCAGGATTTCGACCGGCGCGGCCCCGCCCAGCGTCAGCCTTACATCCGTGGCCCGGATGACCATATTGCCTGCGACCATAGTTGCGGGGGTTCCACGCCAGAGATGATGAAAATGCCATATGTGGCCGGGGCCGCGCTTCTCCAAGTCGCCGTACTGCTGTCAGCCTGCGACAACCAGGGCGACGAACCACTGCCTGCGGCCAATGCCGCTGCGCCCGCGCCCACTCCGGCGGCGTCGCCCAACGTGCCGGTGTCGGGACCGAAGCGGGTCGTGCTGGCTTTTGGGGACAGCCTCTATGCGGGTTACGGACTCCAGCGCGGGCAGAGCCTGCCCGACGCGATCCAGGCGCGGCTGCGCGGGCAGGGCATCGATGCGACGGTGGTGAATGCCGGTGTGTCGGGCGATACCAGCGCCGATGGGCGGCGGCGGCTCGTCTATATGCTGGATCGGATGAAGGCCAAGCCCGACCTGGTCATGCTGGGCCTTGGCGGCAATGACGTGTTGCGACAGGTCGATCCGGCCGAGACGCGCGCGAATATGGCGGCGATGCTGGACGAACTGGACCGTCGCGGCATTCCGGTGATCCTGACCGGCATGATGGCGCCGCCCAATCTAGGGCCTGAGTTCGGCAACAGGTTCAATACGATATGGCCCGATCTTGCGCGCCAGCATAAAGCTGCGCTCGACCCGTTCATCCTTCAGGGCGTATTGGGGCAGCGTCAGTTGATGCTGGGCGACGGGGTCCATCCCAATGCGACCGGCGTCTCGCGCATCGCCGATCGCGTGGCACCGCTGGTGGCGAAGCAGCTCGTCGATTGACGGCGCGGCGTTCGCAAAGGCTCACACCCCTTCGGCGTGACGAGTGATCGCCTCGCAGATTTGGTGTGTGGCCAGGATCGCATCGGCGTCAGTTGCGCGGCGCTCCTTGGCGGCGGCGAGAAAGTCGGCGCACATCGCCTCGAACCCGCGTTGCTTGCCGACCGTCGTCCAGTCGCCCCGACGCCGATGCCACGCGCCGCCTTCCATGCGCCGCTCCTCGGCCATGTTGAGGACCGAATGGCGAAGGCCGTTGCCGATGACGTCCAGCCGCTCTTCGTCGAGTCCGCTATTGCGGTGCATGGTCCCGATCGCGGTAAAGCCGTCGCCCGCCAGCATCAGCGTCGCCGAGAGCATTTGGCCCTGCTCGACATGGGTCTCGATCGTGCGGCGCAGGACCGGGCGGGGCGCGAGGAACAGCAGCGTGTCGACGACATGGATGCAGTCGTCGAAGACCACCCGGCGCGGCGCGTCCGGCTGTCGGTGACGATGCTTTTCCATGATAATCAGATCGGCCTGCAAGGCTTTCAGCGCGACATGGGCGGGCGCAAAACGACGGTTGAAGCCGATGGTCATCAACGTCTCCTGCCGCTGCGCCAACGCGACCAACTGCTCTACCTCCCCGAAGGTGTTGGCCAACGGCTTGTCGACCAGGGTCGGGATGCGGCGTTCGAGCAGCGTCCGGACCAGCGCCGGATGCGCATCGGTTGCGGCGTGAACGAAGGCGGCATCGAAAGTTTCGGTACGAAGGGCATCGTCCAGGCTGGAATGCAGCCCGGCGACGCGAAAGCGCCGTCCGGCCTGATCGAGCACCTGCGCGTTGCGGGTCGCGAGGTGCAACTGGACGTCGGGCATGGCCGACAGGACCGGCAGATAGGCCTTGTGCGCAATGTCGCCCAATCCTGTGACCAATATTCGCATGTCGTCTCCAAGTGCTTCAAACCACGCCTATCGCATGTCGGCACGCTTGTCCTGTCTTGGCGGAGCGGTAGAGGCGCGGATGGCGAGGTGGGCGGGGGTGACGACCCGGCCGGTTGGCGTGCCGTCGAGCCTGACCAGCGACAGGTCGCCCGGTATGTTCCATACCCGGTCATGCGCGGGTGACCGGCGAAGCGCCGCGGCGGGCAGGGACAAGGCGACGGTGGATACACCCATGGTCAAGGGCCATGCGAGGTTGTCCGCAGCCTGGAGAACGTTCAGTCTGCCAAAGCCGGTGGCCGTCAAGGCCGTCAGCCATTGATTTTGCACGATTGTGAACGCTCTCTGGACAGGCCGCCAGCAATGCAACACAGGTCGGCAAAACAGCATGATCGGGAGAGGGTAATGGTAACGAAGGGCAAGATGGCGGGCGGCTTGGCGATGATGGCGCTGATCGCAGCGGGCACCGGGGCGTCGGCGCAGACGCCGCAGCCTATGCCAGCGAAGGCGGCGCGAACCAGCATCGCCGATGCACGCGCGCGTGCCGACCGGATCGTTGCGAAGATGACCCGCGAGGAAAAGATCCTGCTGGTCCATGGCCTGTTCCCGACCATGGCGGCGGGCAAGTCGAAGGAGGAACTGATCCCCTCGGCCGGACATATCGACGGTATTCCTCGGTTGGGCATCCCGCTGGTGCGCGAGAGCGACGCCTCGCTCGGTGTAGCCAATCAGGTCGAACAGCGGGTCGGCGACGTCGCCACCGCGCTGCCCTCCGGCCTGGCGACGGCCGCCAGCTTCGACCCGGCCATCGCCCGCGCCGGTGGCGCGATGATCGGCGCGGAGGCGCGCGACAAGCGGTTCAACGTGCTGCTGGCGGGCGGCGTCAACCTGACCCGCGATCCGTGGAACGGCCGCAATTTCGAATATCTGGGCGAGGATCCGCTGCTGGCTGGCACGCTGGGCGGCGCGCATATCGCGGGCGTGCAGTCGAACCGCATCGTCTCGACGATCAAGCATTATGTGCTCAATGCACAGGAAACCGGCCGCAACATCCTGGACGCCCGGATCGGCGAGGCGGCGCTGCGGATGAGCGACCTGCTCGCCTTCCAGATCGCGATCGAGCAGGGGCGGCCCGGCTCGGTCATGTGCGCCTATAACAAGATCAACGGCGACTGGGCGTGCGAGAACCGCCACTTGCTGACCGACGTGCTGAAGCGCGACTGGGGCTATCATGGCTGGGTCATGAGCGACTGGGGCGCGGTGCATTCGACCGTGAAGGCCGCCAATGCCGGATTGGACCAGGAGTCCGGGCAGGAACTGGACAAGGCCATTTATTTCGCCGAGCCGCTCGCCGAGGCGGTGGCCAAGGGCGAGGTGCCCGAGGCACGGCTGAACGACATGGTCGCGCGCTATCTGACGGGACTGATCGAAACGGGCGCCTATGACGCGGCCGTGCCCGCCCAGGCGGTGACGCCCGACTATGCCGCCCATGCCGAGGTGGCCCAGCGCGCGGCGGAGGCGGGGATTGTCCTCCTGAAGAACGACGGCAATCTCCTGCCGATCGCGCGCACCGCCAAGCGGATCGTGGTGATCGGCGGCAATGCCGATGTCGGCGTACTGTCGGGCGGCGGATCGTCGCAGGTCCGCTCGGTCGGCGGCGCGCCGGTCGAGATCCCGCTGGCCTATGGCGGATCGTCCTCGTTCGCGCGGATCACCTATCATGCCTCTTCGCCGCTCAACGCGCTGCGCAAGGCGCTGCCGGGCGTGGAGATCGAATGGCAGGACGGACGCAACCTGAACGCGACGGTCGCGGCGGCGAAAAATGCAGACATGGCCATCTTCTTCGCGACCCAGTGGACGACCGAGGCGGACGACGTGCCCGACCTGCGCCTGCCGAACCAGCAGGACGCGCTGATCGCCGCGATCGCCGCCGTGCAGCCGCATACCGTGGCGGTGATGGAGACGGGCGGCCCGGTACTCATGCCCTGGATCACGAAGGTCCCCGCCGTGGTCCAGGCATGGTATCCCGGACAGCGCGGCGGCGAGGCGCTGGCCGCCATCCTGACGGGGCAGGTCGATCCCTCGGGCCGCTTGCCGATCACCTTCCCCGCCGACGCTTCGCAACCGCCGCGCCCGCGCCCGGTCGGGCTCGACAGGCTGAGCGAGGTCGAAGCGGCGGCCGCCGCCAATCCGGCGGCGACGCCGGCACCGACCCTCCGGAGCTTCCCGGTCGATTATGTCGAGGGCGCCGATGTCGGCTATCGCTGGTATGAGAAAAAGGGGTTGAAGCCGCTTTTCCCCTTCGGCCATGGCCTCAGCTATACCAGTTTCGCCTATCGCAATCCGGTCGTCACCGGCGGCAAGACGGTCCGTGTCACGGTCGATATCGTCAATACCGGCCAGCGCGCCGGGTCGGACGTGCCGCAAATCTATGTGACGCGCGACGGCAGCGGTGATACGATGCGATTGGCGGCGTTCCAGCGCGTGACGCTGAAGCCCGGTGAGACGCGCCGCATCACCCTGATCGCCGAACCGCGTCTGCTGGCGGATTACGACACCGCGCTTCCCGGCTGGCGGATCCGGGGCGGTACCTATCGCGTCGCGGTGGCGCATGACGCGACCGACCGGGCGATGGTCAGCGCCACCCGGATCGATGCGCAGACGATGAAGCCTTGAGGAAGCCGTAAGGCCCGTTGCCCTTGGCGTGCGATCGGGGGCAAGGGTGGGCGATGGCCCCCGATCGCACCCATCCACGCCAGCGTCCGCCCCTGGGGCTCTATGCGCTGGCCAATATCGGCGGGGTGGCGGCGTATCTGCCACTGCTGACCCTGTTGGTGCCGATGAAGGTGGAGGCGGTCAGCCCGGATGGCCGGATCGCCTTGCTCTCGCTGGTCGCGGTGCTGGGCGCGGCGACGGCGAGCCTCGCCAATATCCTGTTCGGCTGGCTGAGCGATCGGTCGCAGCGGGCGGGGCGTGGTCGGCGGCGCTTGATGGCGATCGGGCTGGCGGGGGTGGCGGCCAGCTATGCCGCGATCGGAATGGCTGCTACGCCCGTGATGCTGGTCGCGGCGATCCTGTTTTTCCAGTTCGCGGTCAACGCGCTCCTCGCCCCGCTGATGGCGATCATGGCGGAGGAAATACCCGATGCGAAGCGCGGGCTGACGGGGGGCCTGATCGCGCTCGGCAATCCGGTGGCCTCGGCCTTGTCCACCTGGCTGGTGGGCGAGACGCTGCTGGGGGAGCAGGGGCGGCTGGCGGCCTTGGTGATGGCGGTCATGCTCTGCGTCCTGCCGTTGCTGCTGGTCGGGGCAGGGGGCTCCATGTCGGACGCGGGCATCGCGGCCACGCCGTCGAGACCGTCCAGGCAGGATTTCATCATTGCGGGTGTCGCGCGGCTGTGCGTCCAGGTCGCGGCGGTCGTGACCCAGGTCTATCTGCTCTATTATTTCGAGACCATCGTACCGCCCGCCGAATATGCCGATCTGCCGCGCTGGGTCGGGCGGGTCTTTACCTGTGCCTTTGTCCTGCCCTTGCCGATCGCCCTGCTGCTGGGGCGATTGGCGGATCGGATGGAGCGCCGCCGGGACATCCTGTTGCTGGCGGCGCTGGTCGCGGCGCTGGGCCTGCTGGCCATGGCCGGGGCACCTAGCCGTCTTGCCGCAGCGGCGGCGTTCATACTCTATACTGCCGGATCGTCCGTCTTCGTCGCCTTGCACGTCGGGTTCAGCTTCCAGCTTCTGCCCGATCCCCGGCATCGGGGCCGCGATCTGGGCCTGTTCAACCTGACCAACAGCCTGTCGACCATCATCGGTGCAGGCCTGACCTGGACCTTCGCCACGCCGCAGGACTTCGACGTCGTGCTGGTGATGCTTGCCATGGTCACGATGGCTGGCGGCCTGGCCATTTTGGGCGTCCAGGCGTGGCGATAGGGTAATTGTCAGAGCAATATTCGCTCAGGTCCGGCGGAGCGGCCCATTGGCGACCGGCTCGCCGAAATCGGGTGAGCCATCGGCGCGGTATCGGAAATACTGCATCCGCGTATCGCGATTGGGATCGAACAGCGGATCGCCCTTGATTTCGCGATAGTCGCGGGCGTGGTAAACCAGCACATCACGCCCGCGCTCGTCGACCGTGAAGCTGTTGTGCCCCGGTCCGTAAACCTTGTGCGCGGTGGAGGTCTTGAAGACCGGCACCGGCGACTTGGACCAGTTGGCCGCGTTCATCAGCTCGGCATCGGCGTTGCAGGTCAGCATCCCCATGCAGTAGCGGGCATCGGTCGCGCTGGCCGAATAGGTCATGAACAGCTTGCCGTTGCGGGCGAGCAGGGCGGGAGCCTCATTGACCTTGAAACCCTGGATCTCCCAGTCCAGCGTCGGCACCGACAGCCGCACCGGCTTGGCGGCCAGGGTCAGCGCGGTCTTGAGCGGCGCGAGATAGAGATTGGAATTGGTGGCAATGCCCGGCTCGCTCTGTGCCCATGCCAGATAACGCTGGCCCTTGTGGACGAAGCTGGTCGAATCGAGAGTGAAGCTGTCCCATTCGGTCTGCAACTGGCCCAGCACCGACCAGTTGCCGGTCATCGGATCGGGGCCGTCGCACACCACCGCGAAGGTGCGGATGCGGAACACGTCTTCACCGCCGCCGCTCGGTCCTGCCGCGAAATACATGGTCCAGCGGCCGTCGATCAGATGCATCTCGGGCGCCCAGATGAAGCCCGACATCGGCCCGCTCGGCAGATGCCGCCATAAGACCCTTTCAGTCGCGGTGGCCAGCCCCGCCAGCGTCTTCGAGCGGCGCAGGACCAGCCGGTCATATTCGGGTACCGATCCGGTCATATAATACCAGCCGTCGGTGTGGCGGAAGACCTGCGCATCGGCGCGCTGACGGACAACCGGGTTGACGATGGTCGGCGTACCCGCCGCCCGTGCGACAGAGGGCAGGGCCATGGCGGCGGTCGCACCAGCCATGAAGGAACGTCGGGTCAGCATGGTCCATCCTCCGCCTGTCGGCCGCGCCGTCCCGGACGGGATCGTAGCGGTCCTTGTTATTCGAATCGCCACGGGGCACATCGAAGCCACAGCCCTAGCCCAAAACTCCGACATTACAAATCTGCGGATTTGGAGACTCCGAGCATCCATTGGCGCGGGGCGACGTTGACGCGCCATGTCTTCATCCGATCCGGGTCGTTACCCCTTTCGCCCTATCATCGACCGCCCCGCCTATGACTGGCCCGAGGGGCGCAGGGTCGCCATCTATCTGGGCGTCAATCATGAGGTGTTCGACTTTGGCGGCGGCCTGGGGGCCGAGCTTGCCCCGTCGCAGAACCAGCCGGACGTAATGAACTATGCCTGGCGCGACTATGGCAATCGGGTCGGCGCTTGGCGGCTGTTCGAGTTGTTCGACCGGCTGGAACTGAAGACGACCGCACTGCTGAACGCGGATGTGCTCGATCGCTGTCCGGGACTGGCCGAGGCCTGTCGCGACCGGGGTGACGAGATCGCTGCGCATGGCGGCACCAATGCGAAGGCGCAGGGGAAGCTGGGGCAGGATGAGGAACGCCGCCTGATTGCCGACGTGAGCGACAAGCTGGCCGCGCTCGGCACGCGCCCGATCGGCTGGCTAGGCCCCTGGATTTCGGAGAGCGAGGCGACGCCCGATCTGCTCAAGGCGGCGGGGTATCGCTATGTCCTGGACTGGGCGCATGACGACCAGCCGACCCGTTTGGCGACCGAGCACGGCGAACTTCTGTCCATTCCCTATTCGCAGGAGATCAACGACCTGCCCGCCGTGATCCAGCGCAAGCAGGAGGCGGACGCTTTTGCCGCGATGATCCGCGATGCCGTCGAGCAATTGCTGTCCGAAGCCGATCGCCGCCCCTCTGTCCTGGGGATCGCGCTACACCCCTATATCATGGGGCAGGCACACCGCGTGCCGCCTCTCGCCCGCGTGCTGACGGCGCTGCGCGAGGCCGATGATCCCCGGATATGGTGGACGACCGCCGGAGCGATCGCCGACCATGTCGAGGCGAACGGGCTCGCCGCCTAGCGCCCCGACGCCAGGAAGCGATCCGCCGTGCGCAGCGACAGCGCCATGATCGTCAGCGCGGGATTGGCGGCCAGCGCACTCGGGAAGACCGAGTTGTCGCAAATCCACAGATTGGCGATGTCGAAGCTGCGCCCGTCCGCATCGACCACCGCTTCGTCGCCATTGTCGCCCATCCGGCACGTGCCGATGGTGTGCGCCGAGCGATCGACCGCAAAAATGTCCTGCGCGCCCGCCGCTTCCCAGATGGCGGTCATGACGCGCCGGGAATGCTGATCAATGGCGCGCTCGTTGGCGTGATAGCTGAAATCGATCCGCGCCTTGCGATGGCCGAAGGCGTCGGTTTCGTCCGACAGGGTCAGGCGGTTGTCGGGATGCGGCAGGCAATCGCCATTGATGCCGATCCCCGCCATGCGGTTATAGTTTCGCAGGATCGACTGGAGCCGCGTCCCCCACATGCCCGCCCCGCGCGCCAGTCCGGTGGCGAGGTTGACCGGCAGCACGCCCAGGCTCTGCATCAGATAGCCGCCGACGCAATCGGCATCGGCGGGGCGCATCATGTCCTCACTGATCAGCGAGGAGGGATAGCCCCGGTTCATCCGCATCTCGTCATCGAAGCGCCCCCAGACCTGGGTCGCGACATGCGCCATGAAGTTGCGACCGACCTGGCCGCTGGAATTCGCAAGGCCGAGGTTCAGCAACAGGCGCGGGCTCTCCACCCCGCCCGCGCACAGGAATACGGCGCGGCAGCGCTGGCGATGCTCCTCGCCGCCCTGATGATAGACGACCCCGTCGATCCGACCCTCCTGGTCGAACTCGAAGGACAGGACGCGTGCCCGGGACCGGATTTCGGCGCCATGTGCGACGGCTTTGGGCAGATAGCTGGTGTCCATGCTGGTCTTGGCGGCATTGCGGCAGCCCTGATGGCATGTGCCGCAACTGACGCAGGCCTGCCGCTGCCCCCAATATGGCTGTTCCCGATCGCGCGAGACGAGGGCGGCGGGAGCATCGGTTGCGGTGATCCCCAATGCCTCGCACCCTCGCGCCATCACCTCAGCAGAGGCGTTGCGCGGAACCGGCGGATAGGCATAGCGGCGGGCGTCATCCCAGGGGTAACGGGCGGGACCGGAAACACCGGTAAATTGCTCGACCTGCTCGACACAGGCGATCAGTTCGGCATGGGGGACGGGCCAGTCCGCACCTTGGCCGGTCATCGTCTTCAGTTGCAGGTCGCGGGGATCGGGGCGCGGGCAAAAGGCCCCCCAGTGGAGCGTCGAGCCGCCGACACCCATGCCGGAATTGTTCGACCCGAAGGCGGTCGGATCGTTGCCGCCGCTCAGTCGCTCTTCCATCCAGTAGATATCGGCGGCGAGCTCGTCCGCGACATGTTCGTTCGGGGTGAAGGACCGACCTGCCTCGAGCGCGACGACCGACAGCCCGGCTTCGGCCAGTCGCGCGGTCAGCGGGGCGCCGCCCGCGCCGGTGCCGATCACAACGGCATCGACCATCTCGGTCGTGGCATAGGGGGCGCGGCTCATGCGATCTTCTCCTCTACCATCTGCCAGGCTTCGACATCGTTCGCGCCGGTCCGCCGATAGCCCTGGTTGCGCGGGCCATCACCGCCGACCGCAAAGCCGTCATAACCGATTGCCGCCATCGTCGAGGGCAGCGCCGCCCATTGGCGCACGACCTCGGCCCGAACGTCCTGGAACCACAGGGCCATTTGCTTCGGCGACAGCGGTCCCGTATCCACGGCGGCGTCTTGGCCTCCCGCAGCGATCCGGTCGCGCCATTCGGACCGGGCCTGATGGTCCAGTGCGGTAAATCCGCCAGTGAGCGTGTCGAGCGTCAGCAAGCCCTGCCGCCAGGCCTCCGGATCGGGCGGCAAGTCGGCAAAGCGCCAGCCGTCTCCCGGCCCCTGCACGATGACCGCCTCGATCCGCCGCGCGAGATCATGGGTGGAGACGTCTTCCGGCAGGATATGCGCGATCAGGGTCTCGACGGTCGCCCGCTCGGCCTCCGACCATGGAAGTCCGGTGTCGGAAACGGGGCGGGTCCGTTCCAGCATGGCAGCGCGAGTGCGACGGCTGACCCGGTCGGAACTCAGGATATCGACGAACCCGACCGGAAGGATTGATGAGGATAGCGATGCGGCGTGGTCTGCGAGCAACCTTGCAAGCGCCTCGGGCTGTTCAAAAGGGATCATATGGGCGGCACCATCCACCACGCGGATATCGGCGTGACGATAATGCGGGGCGTTTAGCTGGCGCTGCGCATCCACGTTCAGATCGCCGTCTTCCGAGCCAGCGATGATCAGTGCAGGTATGGAAATCCGGCCGACCTGACCG
Organism: Sphingomonas sp. Sph1(2015); assembly: GCF_001970915.1. Classification (NCBI taxonomy): domain Bacteria; kingdom Pseudomonadati; phylum Pseudomonadota; class Alphaproteobacteria; order Sphingomonadales; family Sphingomonadaceae; genus Sphingomonas; species Sphingomonas sp. Sph1(2015). The sequence continues at coordinate 6,250 of NZ_MQUI01000014.1, read as the reverse complement.
CTCCAGTCCTCCAGGCTTCCGCGCTCCAGCCAGCCGAGCCAAGCCTCTCGGCTCGAAGCTTGTACGTCCGCAACTGCCCGATCATGCCGTTCAGGTGGCAACGCCAGCGCGGTATTGGCCTTCACGAAGGTCTCGGCATCCTCTTGCCCGATCGATCCGCTATCGACCCAGCCGATCATCTGCGTGCGCCGTTCCTCTTCCATTGGTTCGGGTGAGGGCGGGGAGGCTGCGACCAGCACCACGCCGACGACCCCGGCCAGCCCGATCTCCCCCGCCGCCGCGCGGGCCGCGACGATCGTGGCGATCTTGCCGCCCATGCTGTGCCCGACCAGAATAGAGGCGGTCAGGCGGTGGTGGCGGATCGTGTCGGCCAGATCGTCGGCCATCGCGGCGACATCGGCATAGCCTTCATCGATCCGCTCGCCAAAGCCCGGCAAGTCGAGCGCGATGCAGGGCGCATCGCCGATATGCTGGCATACCGGCTCCCATTCCCGACGGCTGGAGCCCAAGGCGTGGAGAAAGACGAAGGTCGGTTGGATCATGCGGCCGGGTTCCTTGAAAGCCCATGCTGGACGCCGCACGACACGGTCCGTTCCTGACAAATGTCGCCCAACAGAAATTAATTTGGATCACAGGCGATAATTCTCGTCGCCCGCGCGATGCCGCAAAATTCATGGAACCCTGCGCCAACGTAAGCGCTTGGCCACGGTCCATATCCATGATCGGAGTAAAGTCGTGGCCGATACCGACCAGGCGCAGCCGCAGTACAAAATCGAATATCGCGAAATCCAGCCGTTCGGCACACTGAAGGACTTGCCGCTTGGTCTGTCCGAAAATGCCCGCAAGCAAAGCGTATCGATTCTGAACCAGGTTCTGGCCGACACGATGATGCTGCGCGATCTCTACAAGAAGCATCATTGGCAGATGTCGGGGGCGACCTTCTACCAGCTCCATCTGCTGCTCGACACGCATTACGAGAAACAGGCCGAGCTGGTCGACATGGTGGCCGAGCGTATCCAGGCGCTGGGAGGTATCAGCATCGCGACGCCGCATGACGTCGCCGAGATGACCCGTATCCCGCGTCCGCCACGGGGCCGCGAGGATGTGCCGACGATGCTCGCCCGCCTGCTGGAGGCGCATCGGATCGTGCTGGAACAGGCGCATGAGGGCGCAAAGACCGCCGACGAGTCCGGCGATGACGGCACCAACGACCTGCTGGTCAGCGACATCATCCGCTCCAACGAGCCGCAGGTCTGGTTCATCGGTGAGCATCTAGCCGCGACCGCGCTCCAGCGCGCCGACTGACCCCCAGCGAGATCGGAAAGGCAAGAGGCGATGGCGGATCGTGATCTGGCGAAGGGCATCGCCTCTAGCGACGTGCAGGAGGGGCGGATCGTCGCCGGCATGCTGGACGGACAGGATGTCCTGCTTGTCCGGCATAAGGGGCGGGTCTGCGCGCTGGCGGGCCAGTGTACGCATCTGAAAGCGCCCCTGGCCGACGGGATCGTCGCGGACGGCACGCTTCGCTGCCCCTGGCATCATGCCCGTTTCGATATCGAGACGGGCGAGGCGGTGGGGGCGCCCGCCTTCGCACCGCTGGAGCGGTTCGAAGTGGTCGAGGATGACGGCCAATTGCGGGTAATCGGTTCCGCCGATCCGGTCCCTGCACCCAAAGCGGCGGACACCACCGACCTTGGCCGTATCGTCATCATCGGCGCTGGCGCCGCGGGGCACGCCTGTGCCGAAATGCTGGCGCGCCACGGAGCAGGCGCGACGGTGACGGTGATTGGCGAGGAGGGTGATGCGCCTTATGATCGCACCTTCTGCTCGAAACAGTATCTGGCGGGCAAGGCAAAGCGCGACGAAACGAGCCTCCCATTGCCGGAGGGCGTGGACCTGCGTTCGGGCATGGCGGTGTCGCGGATCGACCGCGCGGCCAAAGCGGTCGTCCTGACCGATGGCGATACCATATCCTATGACCGGCTGGTGATGGCAACGGGCGCGGCGGTTGTGTCTCCCGATTTTTACGGTGCGGATCGCGGGGATGTGTTCGCCTTGCGAACACTGGCCGATGCCGATCGGCTGATCGCTGCGGCAGGGCAGGCGAAGCGCGCCATCGTGATCGGGTCGAGCTATATCGGCCTGGAGGTTGCCGCCTCGCTGATTGCACGGGGGCTGGAAGTCGCGGTCATATCCGAGGACGATCTGCCGCTGGAGAAGACGGCCGGGCCTGAAGTCGGCGCAATGATCCGCAACCTGCACGAGTCCAAGGGCGTCGCGTTCCATCTGAACCGCCGCATCGCGCGCTGGGACGGCCATGTCGCCATGCTCGACGACGGTTCCGAAGTGACCGGTGATATCGTCGTCGCCGGAATCGGGGTGCGACCACGGGTGGAACTGGCGGAAGCGGCCGGGCTCGATCTGGCCGCCAAGGCCGATGGCGGCGGCGTGAAGGTGGATGCGCAACTGCAGACGTCCGATCCCGCCATTTACGCAATCGGTGATATCGCAAACGCGCCGGATCCCCGGCTCGGCCATTCCATTCGGGTCGAGCATTGGGTCGTGGCGCAGCGCATGGGCCAGTGGCTCGCCCGGCATTTCATGGGGCAGGCGAGTGATTGCTATCAGGAGGTGCCGTTCTTCTGGTCGGGTCATTACGACCTCAGCCTGCGCTATGTCGGACATGTCGCGTCACTTGAAGACCTGACGATCGATGGCGATGTTCCGACGAAGGACTTTGTCGTGTCGTTTGCTGAAGACGGTCGCGAGCAGGCGGTACTGACAGCAGGGCGCGACGAACTTGCGTTGCAAAAGGAATATGAGTGGGAGCAGCGAGGTCGTTCCTGAGGCTGGAGACAAGATGCCGCCGGGATGAATAATCGGTCATCCACGCCGTCCAGTCTTGATTTGGCGGCGGACTGGACGATCTTTCGGGGCGTATGACTGGAGTGCCCCGATGAACGTCGAAGAACACACGCTGCTCACTCGGTTTCTCGATGAATTGTCTGTTGCGCGCACGCGTATGAAGGACCCCGAGGCCGATGCCATGATCGCCCGTACGCTGTCATCCAATCCGGATGCGGCCTATCTGTTGGTCCAGCATGCCATCGTCGCCGACCAGTCGCTTCACGCCGCCCAGCAGCGGATCACCGAGCTGGAACGTGAGCAGCAGGCGCGCCCGGCACCGGCAAGCAACAGCTTCCTGCCGCAGGGCGGTGCTGGCGGTCCCTGGGGTTCGCGGACCGAAGACAACTATTCACCACCCCCAGCCGAGGCCCGGCCCGGCGTCTTCTCCGGTGGTGGCGGGCTGGGCAGCTTCCTACGCAGCGCGGGCACCACGGCGGCTGGCGTGGTCGGCGGCGAGATGCTGTTTTCCGGCCTGTCCGACATGTTGGGCCATCGCGGCGGCGGTGTTGGCGGCTTGTTCGGCGGCGGAGGTCAGGGCTTTATGGGCCAACCCGAGAATATTACCATCAACACGTTCAACGATGACGATGGAGGCCGTTTTGACGAAGGCAATTCCGCCTTCGACAATTTCGACGATTATTGAGCGATGATCGGCCGGGCGGCGTCCCCTTCTTCGGGGGCCGCCCGGTTTGCGAAGGCAGAAGCGCCGGAAGCCTGCACTCCGATGGCGGCCAGACCGGCCGCCAGTTCCTCGCTGCGGAACGGCTTGGTCAGCCGCGCCATCTCAATGTCCATCCCCTCCGCCTCGGCATAGCCTGATACGATGATGCAACGAATCCCGGGCAGCTTGCCCTGCAGGTCGCGGGCCAGCTGCGCGCCACTCAGACCCGGCATGAGGTGATCGGTGACGAGCAGGTCGGGGCGCAGCCCGGCTTGCACCAGTTCCAGTGCCTGTTCGCCGGACGATGCCTCGACCACACCGTAGCCCAGATCGGCCAGCATGTCGGCGGTGCTCATCCGTACCAGGTCCTCGTCGTCCACCAGCAGGACGGTTCCGGTGCCATCGGCCTTTGCCGGGGCAGGGACCACAGGCGCGGTCGTCGCCGTTTTGACGTCGCTGAGCGGCAGCCACAGTGTGATCGCCGTCCCCCGCCCCAGCGCACTCGAAATCGTCAGGCCGCCGCCAAGCTGGGCTGCCAGGCCATGCACCATGGACAGCCCCAGGCCCGTACCCTTGCCGACGCCCTTGGTCGAAAAGAAGGGTTCGATCGCGCGCTGGCGGGTCGCCTCATCCATGCCCATGCCCGTATCGCCCACGCTCAGGCAGATATAATCACCCGCCGGAACGTCGACGATCTGCTGACTGTCGACCCCGTAGCGGTGGACCTTGACCGACAGCGTGCCGCCGTTCGGCATGGCATCACGCGCATTGACCGCCAGATTGAGCAGCGCCATCTCAAGCTGGTTGGCGTCGGCTCTGGCGGGGGGCAGGTCGGCGGCGACCTCAACCTCCAGCGTGATGGTCGGGCCTACCGTCGATTCGATCAGGTCGGCCATGCTGTCGACCAGCTGGCTCAGATCAACGGCGGTCGGCTGAAGCGGCTGGCGGCGGGCGAAGGCGAGAAGCCGCTGGACAAGGGTCTTGGCGCGTTCGGCCGATTGGAGCGCACCGTCGATCAACCGCTTTTCACGCGCCGTGCCGGAGCCCCTGCGCATCAGCATGTCCAGTGAGCCGATGATCGGGGTCAGCAGGTTGTTGAAGTCGTGCGCGACGCCGCCGGTCAGGCTGCCCATCGCCTCCACCTTCTGGCTTTGCCGCAGAGCCTCCTGCGCCGCTTCCAGTTCGGCTGCGGCCATCAGGCGCTCGGAAATGTCGGTGGCCTGATGAAAGGCTGCAATCACCCGACCCGCGCTGTCACGAAGCGGCGTATAGGTGATTTCCCAGTTCGGTCTGACGAAATCCGGATTGCCAAAGGCTTCGGCGACGGTGAAATGCTCGCCGGTCAGCGCGCGGGTCATCAGCGATCGGATGGCATCACGCTGATCAGGCACGAATTGGTCTGGCAAGACGTCACCGATCTTGGTTTCGAAACCGAAGATCCGTCGGAATTCCTGATTATGCGCCTTGTTGAAGGCGATCAGCCTATAGTCCGTGTCGAAAGCGCAGATGGGCGAGGCGATTGCCTCGACGATCTCGTGATAGCGGCGGATTTCAGCGGTGCGCTCGACGACCTGCTGCTCCAGCGTGTCCTTCAGTTCGCGCAGCGCCATCTCGGCGCGGGCACGTTCGACCGCGACCTTGACCCGTTCGCCGACATTCTGGACCAGCGCTTCCTCCTCGGGTGTCCAGATGCGCGGCGTGGCGCTCTGGACCGCGAGCAGGCCGACCCATTCGGTTTCCTCGAAGAGCACGACATCGACGAACGCGCCGACCTCGCGGGCCTGAAGCCCCGAACGCGCGCCTTCGCTCAGACGGTGGTCGGCGCCGACATTGGTGACGACCACCGGCGCGCCGCCACGATAGGCGGCCAGCAGGTCCGGTCCGAAACTGACCAGCGAATGGCGGCCGACGATCGACGATACGCCGCACGCATAATCGCGCTCCACGGTCATCCAGCCTTGCGACGTGATCTCGGCATAGAAGACGCGACTGGCCGACAGTTCCTCACCCAGCTGCTCCGCCACCAGTGCCATGATCTCGGTCGGAGTCTCCAGCGCACGAATATGATCGGACAGGGTCAGCAGGAACGCGGCGCGGCGTTCCGCCCGCACCCGCTGCGTCGTGTCGGCCAGCAGGCAAAGGACGCCGACCGGCTTGCCCTGTGCATCGGCGATGGGCGAAATGTCGAAATTGGCCCAGGCCTGCATTTGCTGCCCATCACGGCAGAGGGTCACTGGCCGGTCCGGAAAATGCAGTGTCTTGCCGCCGAGACCGGCGGTCATGATGACGTCGCTGAAAGCGGTATGGTCGGGCCAGCCGTCATGGACCGTCTTGCCCAGCAATTTCGGATGGCTGTCCCCGACAAACGCGGCATAAGCGTCGTTGTACAGCATCACTCCGTCCTCTCCCCAGAGCAGGAGGTACGGAACGGTCGAACGCAGCACCAAGGCAAGCGTCATCGTCAGCGCGATCGGCCAGCGCTCGACCGGGCCGAGCGCCGTGGCGTACCAGTCCATGCAAGCGATCCGATAGGCACAATCGCCACCGCCGGTGAGAACGTATGGCCCGCCCCGTCGGCAAGCGGTTTGTGTCAGCTATTCTGATCAGTCTGCGAAAACGTATCCGGCCTTTTGACGCAAGGTCATTGGCCAAGATGGAGATCCGCGCGTCCTGGTCCTCATA
>NZ_MQUI01000142.1:0-368 GCF_001970915.1 Sphingomonas sp. Sph1(2015) | reverse complement strand
CGCGTCGACCCACAGGCCTGGCTGACCGACACTCTCAAGCGCCTTGCGGGCGGCCACCGCATCAATGCACTCGGCGACCTCATGCCATGGGCATACGCCGCCCGCGTGGTGCGTTAACAGCGCTTACGGCTGAACGGCTGAATTTAGGGCACATAGCTTCCAGGCGGGTTCACGTCGAGCAAACGGCAGCTCTTGGCAGAAGCTGCCGTTGTTAGCTCAACCGGCGAACGTCGCAATCTGGGTAAGCGCGGCGTGGAGGCCGCAGATTACGCAGCTTGTGCGGTCGGCTGATCTGCCGGGGGCATCCAGTTCCAGGGCATGAGTTCGTCCCACCGACTGGCAGGCCAGTCGCCCGCGACCCTGGCAAT
>NZ_MQUI01000141.1:0-400 GCF_001970915.1 Sphingomonas sp. Sph1(2015) | reverse complement strand
CTGTTTGCTCCCCACGCTTTCGCGCCTCAGCGTCAGTACCGGGCCAGTGAGCCGCCTTCGCCACTGGTGTTCTTGCGAATATCTACGAATTTCACCTCTACACTCGCAGTTCCACTCACCTCTCCCGGACTCAAGATCCCCAGTATCAAAGGCAGTTCCAAGGTTGAGCCTTGGCATTTCACCCCTGACTTAAAGATCCGCCTACGTGCGCTTTACGCCCAGTAATTCCGAACAACGCTAGCCCCCTTCGTATTACCGCGGCTGCTGGCACGAAGTTAGCCGGGGCTTCTTCTCCGGGTACCGTCATTATCTTCCCCGGTGAAAGAGCTTTACAACCCTAAGGCCTTCATCACTCACGCGGCATGGCTGGATCAGGCTTGCGCCCATTGTCCAATATTCC
>NZ_MQUI01000140.1:0-400 GCF_001970915.1 Sphingomonas sp. Sph1(2015) | reverse complement strand
GGAATCTTGCGCAATGGGCGAAAGCCTGACGCAGCCATGCCGCGTGAATGATGAAGGTCTTAGGATTGTAAAATTCTTTCACCGGGGAAGATAATGACGGTACCCGTAGAAGAAGCCCCGGCTAACTTCGTGCCAGCAGCCGCGGTAATACGAAGGGGGCTAGCGTTGCTCGGAATTACTGGGCGTAAAGGGCGCGTAGGCGGACATTTAAGTTAGAGGTGAAAGCCCAGGGCTCAACCCTGGAATAGCCTTTAATACTGGATGTCTTGAGTTCGGGAGAGGTGAGTGGAATGCCGAGTGTAGAGGTGAAATTCGTAGATATTCGGCGGAACACCAGTGGCGAAGGCGACTCACTGGCCCGATACTGACGCTGAGGCGCGAAAGCGTGGGGAGCAAACAG
>NZ_MQUI01000139.1:0-400 GCF_001970915.1 Sphingomonas sp. Sph1(2015) | reverse complement strand
CTGTTTGTTCCCCACGCTTTCGAGCCTCAGCGTCAGTAATTAGCCAGTATGTCGCCTTCGCCACTGGTGTTCTTCCGAATATCTACGAATTTCACCTCTACACTCGGAGTTCCACATACCTCTCTCACACTCAAGACACCCAGTATCAAAGGCAGTTCCGAAGTTAAGCTCCGGGATTTCACCTCTGACTTAAATGTCCGCCTACGCTCCCTTTACGCCCAGTAATTCCGAGCAACGCTAGCCCCCTTCGTATTACCGCGGCTGCTGGCACGAAGTTAGCCGGGGCTTCTTCTCCGGCTACAGTCATTATCTTCACCGGTGAAAGTATTTTACAATCCTAAGACCTTCATCATACACGCGGCATTGCTGCGTCAGGCTTTCGCCCATTGCGCAAGATTCC
>NZ_MQUI01000138.1:0-400 GCF_001970915.1 Sphingomonas sp. Sph1(2015) | reverse complement strand
GGAATATTGGACAATGGGCGAAAGCCTGATCCAGCAATACCGAGTGAGTGATGAAGGCCTTAGGGTTGTAAAGCTCTTTTAGCAAGGAAGATAATGACGGTACCTAGTAAAGAAGCCCCGGCTAACTTCGTGCCAGCAGCCGCGGTAATACGAAGGGGGCTAGCGTTGTTCGGAATTACTGGGCGTAAAGAGTACGTAGGCGGCTTATCAAGTTGGGTGTGAAAGCCCAGGGCTCAACCCTGGAACTGCACTCAAAACTGGTAAGCTAGAGATCGGAAGAGGTAAGTGGAATTCCCGGTGTAGCGGTGAAATGCGTAGAGATCGGGAGGAACATCAGTGGCGAAGGCGGCTATCTGGACCAGCACTGACGCTGAGGCACGAAAGCGTGGGGAGCAAACAG
>NZ_MQUI01000137.1:0-400 GCF_001970915.1 Sphingomonas sp. Sph1(2015) | reverse complement strand
TCTCCCAGGATGCGGGCGCGCTCGGCGCCGTCGCCAAGGAGGGCCTGTTCACGCCCCTCGCCCAGGAGACCCTGGACCGCGTGCCCGAGACCTACCGGGACGACGAGGGCGACTGGGTCGGCCTGACCGGCCGCGTCCGCGTGCTGGCCTACAACGAGGAGAAGGTCCCCGAGGCCGACCTCCCGACGTCGGTCGACGAGCTGACCGATCCGAAGTGGAAGGGCCGCGTCGGCGTCGCCCCCACCAACGCGTCCTTCCAGACGTTCGTCACCGCCCTTCGCCTGCAGAAGGGCGAGGACGAGGCCCGGACCTGGCTCGAGGACTTCGCCGCCAACGACCCGCAGCGCCGCGAGAAGAACGGCGAGATCCTCGCCGACGTGGACGCCGGCACCCTGGACAC
>NZ_MQUI01000136.1:0-405 GCF_001970915.1 Sphingomonas sp. Sph1(2015) | reverse complement strand
GGAATATTGCACAATGGGCGCAAGCCTGATGCAGCGACGCCGCGTGAGGGATGACGGCCTTCGGGTTGTAAACCTCTTTCAGCAGGGAAGAAGCGCAAGTGACGGTACCTGCAGAAGAAGCGCCGGCTAACTACGTGCCAGCAGCCGCGGTAATACGTAGGGCGCAAGCGTTGTCCGGAATTATTGGGCGTAAAGAGCTCGTAGGCGGTTTGTCGCGTCTGCTGTGAAAACCTAAGGCTCAACCTTGGGCTTGCAGTGGGTACGGGCAGACTAGAGTGCGGTAGGGGAGACTGGAATTCCTGGTGTAGCGGTGGAATGCGCAGATATCAGGAGGAACACCGATGGCGAAGGCAGGTCTCTGGGCCGCAACTGACGCTGAGGAGCGAAAGCGTGGGGAGCGAACAG
>NZ_MQUI01000135.1:0-405 GCF_001970915.1 Sphingomonas sp. Sph1(2015) | reverse complement strand
CTGTTTGCTCCCCACGCTTTCGCTCCTCAGCGTCAGTATCGGCCCAGAGTCCCGCCTTCGCCACCGGTGTTCCTCCTGATATCTGCGCATTTCACCGCTACACCAGGAATTCCAGACTCCCCTACCGAACTCTAGTCTGCCCGTATCGAATGCAGGTCCGAGGTTGAGCCTCGGATTTTCACATTCGACGCGACAGACCGCCTACGAGCTCTTTACGCCCAATAATTCCGGACAACGCTCGCACCCTACGTATTACCGCGGCTGCTGGCACGTAGTTGGCCGGTGCTTCTTCTGCTCCTACCGTCACTTGCGCTTCGTCAGAGCTGAAAGAGGTTTACAACCCGAAGGCCGTCATCCCTCACGCGGCGTCGCTGCGTCAGGCTTTCGCCCATTGCGCAATATTCC
>NZ_MQUI01000013.1:0-80902 GCF_001970915.1 Sphingomonas sp. Sph1(2015) | reverse complement strand
GGTCGCAGCCGATGACGGCTTGTGGCATGGTAAAGGCTCCTGTCCATGTCGTGCGGGATCCACAGTCCCAAGCAACTGTTCAGGGTTGTGACCAACGCGGAAGGGACCCTTGCTCCCTATCGGGCTCGAGACCCTCGGGGGGGACGGGCTCCCTTCCGCAACACCTTCATACCACCATCCCATCAGACAGGGGGGGGGACCATCCGAAGGATGGTGGAGGGGCATTCCCACCCTCAACGCGGGGCCAGCCGCCGGATGTCGAGCACATTCACCCCGGCCAGCATCACCGGCCCGAAACGCCCCTCGACCTCCGCGACGATGCCCTCGGCCCCCGATCGCACCCGCGTCCATGGGATTTCGCGCACCCCGATCCGGCGTCCCTGCAGCTTGAGCGCCGCGACCCGGCCGTCGGTCGCCACCACCAGCGCGCCCTGGCCATCGGCACCGACCACGGCGCCCGCCACGGTGAAGCCCGCCAGCGCCGCCTCGGCCGCCGCCGCGACATCTTCGGGCGAGCCGATCCGGCGATCGCGGCGGCGGGTGCAGAGCCAGGCGATCCCCGCCCCGCCTAGCGCCACGCCGAGGCCCAGCCCGGCCAGCGCCCCGGTCGTCACCGTGCCGACGAGCGGCAGGATCATCCGGCGTTGCCTGCCAGCGCGTCCAGCGTCGGGCGCAGGCCCGACAGGTCGTAACCCGCCCCTTCGGCCTGCATCACGATCAGGGTCGGGTTGCGCCCGGCCTTGGCCGCCGCCAGCGCCCACAGATTGCAGCTGCGCGTGCCCGACCGGCAATAGGCCAGCACCGGCCCCTTGGCCTCGACCAGCGCCTGGGTCATCTGGTCGACCATCTCGTGGCTGAACCCGCCGGGCGTCACGGGAATGGCGGTATAGGCCAGCCCCTGGTCCTCGGCCGCGGCGCGAATCGAATCGCCGGTCGGCTGGCCCGGCTCCTCGCCATCGGGGCGGTTGTTGACGATGGCGGCATAGCCCGCCGCCTTGATCGCGGCGACGTCCTCGGGCCGGATCTGGGGAGCGACGGCGACGCTTTCGTTGATTGGGCGGATCATGCGGTTCACCTATTCAAACGGCCGTTTCACCGCAACTGGTGGCGGACCCGCTTTGCGGGAAAAGACGCATCAGTTTCGCATCGGCTCCGCCATGCGGCGGAACATACGGCCGCGCGCCACGTCTGGCTGTCATCCCCCGTTGTTCAGGAGCCGCCCCATGCCGCTGATCGATCGCCGTCAGGGCCTGTGGAGCCTGGCCGCCCTGGGCGTGGCCTCCGCCCTTCCCCTCGCCTGGGCACGCCGGGCGCAGGCCGCGGCACCACCGCGCGGCGTGTTGGCCGTGGTCGAAAAGGGCCCGGGCGGCGTCGCCTTCTACCGCGTGCCCGACGGCGAACGGCTGGGTCAGGTGCCGCTGGGCACCCAGCCGCACGAGATGGTCGCCGATGCGGACGGCCGCTTCGCCTATGTCGGCGGCTATGGCGTCAAGGGCTGGCAGTTCGGCGGCGAGGGCGGGCATCAGCTCTGGGTGATCGATCTGGCGGCGCGCAAGCTCGCGCGCACCATCGACCTGGCCCCGCACCGCCGCTGGCACGGGATGCGGATGGATGCGAAGGGTCGCCTCTATGCCCTGTCCGAGACCGACAGCCTGCTCGCCCGCTTCGACACGCCCGCCACCGCTGACGGCCCCGACCGGATGATCCCGGTCGGCGGCGCGCGCAGCCATTATTTCGTGGTGAAGGCCGATGGCAGCCGCGCCTATGTCGCCGACACGATGAGTGGCATGGTCATCATGGTGAACCCCGACGATGCCAGCTTCGCACCGGTCAAACAGCATATCGGCAAGGCGCCCGAGGGCCTGGCGCTCAGCCCCGACGAACGGACGCTCTATGTCATCGACCGCCCGGCGGGCGTGCTCCACGCGCTCGATGCGGTGACGCTGCGGCCGCGCGCGCGCACCACCCTGCGCGGTGAGGCGGTGCGGGTGGTCGTGCAGCCGGACGGCCGGTTGATCGTATCGAACACCGCCGACAAGAGCCTGACCCGCCATTCGCCCGCCACCCTGGCCGAGGAAGCACGGCTGCCCCTGCCCGCCGCCGCGCCGGGGCTGAACCTGCCCGCCGGTGGGTCGGTCCTGTACGCGGCGCTGGAGAATGACCGGATCGCGATCATCGATCTGGCGGCATGGAAGATCACCGGCGGCTTCGCGACCGGCGACGCGCCCGACACCGCCGTCCTTCTGTAATGGCACCGACCCTTTGCCTCGGCCCCGCTTTCCGGTAGCGGTGGGCCAATGGCTGCCAAAATCTCCTGCGATGTCGCGATCATTGGCGCTGGCCTGGCCGGCGGGTTGATCGCGCTGGCGTTGAAAGCCCGCCATCCCTCGCTCGACGTCCGGCTGGTCGATGCGGGCGAGACGATCGGCGGCAACCATCTCTGGTCCTTTTTCGGCAGCGATGTCGCCAAGCGCGACCGTTGGATCGTCGAGCGGCTCGTCGCCCATGGCTGGCGCAGCTATGACGTCGCCTTTCCGGCGCATTCGCGCACCATCGACCAGACCTATTATTCGATCGAGAGCCACCGCCTCGACACCGAAGTGCGCCGGGCGCTGCCGCCGAAAGCGCTGATCCTGGGGCGCAAGGTGCTGGCGGTGTCGGCCACCGCCGCCGTCTTCGCCGATGGCGACCGGGTGGAGGCGACGGGCGTGATCGACGCGCGGGGCGCGGGCGACCTGTCGTCGCTGTCCTGCGGCTGGCAGAAATTCGTCGGGCAGGAACTGAAGCTCGCCCGCCCGCACGGGGTCGAGCGGCCGGTGGTGATGGACGCCACCGTCAAGCAGCTCGACGGCTATCGGTTCGTCTATACCCTGCCCTTCGCCGAGGACCGGATCTTCGTCGAGGATACCTATTACTCCACCTCCGCCGAGCTGAACCGTCGCGCCATCGTCCAGCGGATCGAACGCTATGCCGACAGCCGCGACTGGGTGGGGGCCGAGGTGGTGCGCGAGGAGGCGGGCGTGCTGCCCGTCGCCATGGGCGGCGATTTCGACGGTTACTGGCGCAGCGGCGGGGCCAGGACGCCCAAGGCCGGGATGCGCGCCGGGCTGTTTCACCCGACCACCGGCTATTCGCTGCCCGATGCGATCCGCATGGCCGCGATGCTGGCCGATCGGCGCGACTTTGCAGGGACCGACCTGCACGACGCGACCTATCGCATGGCGCGCGACGCCTGGGACGCGCGCGGCTTTTACCGTATGCTCGACACGATGTTGTTCAAGGCCGCGGAGCCGGATGAGCGATACCGCGTTCTTGAGCGTTTCTATCGACTTCCGCCCGACCTGATCGGGCGATTCTATGCGGGGCAATCGACCATGGCCGACAAGGCACGAGTTTTGACCGGACGGCCGCCGGTGCCGATCCTGCGCGCGATCGCCGCCCTGAGAGATAAGTCGGGGGGCCGGGCATGAAGAGCGCGGTCGTCATCGGATCGGGCTTTGGCGGGCTGGCGCTGGCCATCCGCCTGCAATCGGCGGGCGTGCAGACGACGATCGTCGAGGCGCGCGACAAGCCGGGCGGGCGCGCCTATTATTGGGAGCGCGACGGCTTCACCTTCGACGCCGGGCCGACGGTCATCACCGATCCGGCCTGTCTGGAAGAACTCTGGGCGCTGACCGGCCGGTCGATGTCGGAGGACGTGACGCTCGATCCGGTCCATCCTTTCTATCGGCTCAACTGGGTCGACGGCACCAATTTCGATTACAGCAACGACGACACCCAGCTGCGCTCGGAAATCGCCAAGCTGAACCCCGACGATATCGCGGGATATGGCAAGTTCCTGGACTATGCCGAGGGGGTGTACCGCGAAGGCTATGAGAAGCTCGGCCATGTCGCGTTTCTCGACTTCGCCTCGATGATCAAGGCCGCGCCCGCGCTGGCGAAGTACCAGGCATGGAATTCGGTCTATGCCATGGTGTCGAAGTTCGTGAAGTCGGAAAAGCTGCGCGAGGCCTTGTCCTTCCACACGCTTCTCGTCGGCGGCAATCCGATGACGACCAGCGCCATCTATGCGCTGATCCACAAGCTGGAGCGCGACGGCGGCGTCTGGTTCGCGCGCGGCGGCACCAACCGCCTCGTGGCGGGCATGGTCGCGCAGTTCGAGCGGATCGGCGGCGTGATCCGGCTGGGCGATCCCGTCACGCGGATCGAGACTTTGGGCGACCGCGCGACCGGCGTGGTGACCAAGAGCGGCCTGACCATCCAGGCCGATGCCGTCGCGACCAATGCCGATATCATGCACAGCTATCGCGACCTGCTGTCCGACAACCGCTCGGCGCGGCGGGCGGTCAACCGGCTGGAGCGCAAGCGCTATTCGCCGTCGCTGTTCGTCGTCCATTTCGGCATCAAGGGCGCCTGGCCGGGCATCCCGCACCACATGATCCTGTTCGGTCCGCGCTATAAGGGCCTGCTGACCGATATCTACGATACCGGCGTGCTGTCGGAGGATTTCTCGCTCTACCTCCACCATCCGACCGTCACCGACCCGAGCCTTGCGCCCGAGGGGCATTCGACCTTCTACGCGCTGGCCCCGGTGCCGCACATGGGCAAGTTCCCGATGAACTGGGACGAGGTCGGACCGATCCTCGAAAAGCGCATCCTGGACGAGGTGGGCCGTCGCCTGATCCCGGACATCCACGAACGGATCGTGACCAAGTTCCATTACGCCCCGGCCGATTTCGCGACCGACCTGAACGCGCATATGGGTTCGGCCTTCTCGCTGGAGCCGATCCTGACGCAGAGCGCCTATTTCCGGGTCCACAACCGCGACGATTCGATCCCCAACCTGTATTTCGTCGGCGCGGGCACCCATCCGGGCGCGGGCATTCCGGGCGTGGTCGGCAGCGCCAAGGCCACGGCGGCGCTGATGCTGGAGCGGCAGTAACGGCCTCCCTCTCCCCCTCCGTTCAGGCTGAGCGAAGTCGAAGGCCAAGGGAAAACCTGGCCCCGCATCCCTGTGGCGAGGGCATCGCGTGGCCTTCGACTTCGCTCAGGCTGAACGGGGCGTCGGGAATAAAGGCCATTAAAGAGGGGTAGGTCATGTCGCTCGTCACGCTGTTCGCCGCCATCATCGCCGCAACCATGCCGATGGCCGATCGCGACATTGCCGCCCCCGGCCCTGAGGGTCCGCTGAAAGGCAGCTGGACCGGACCGGAGGGGGCCAAGGTGCCGGTCGTGCTGATGATCCCCGGATCGGGACCGACCGACCGCGACGGCAACAGTCCGCGCGGGCTGAAGGCCGCCTCGCTGCGTCTGCTCGCCGAAGGGCTGGCGGCCAAGGGCATCGCCAGCGTGCGAATCAACAAGCGCGGCATGTTCGCCAGCGCGGGCGCGATCCCCGATGCCAACAAGGTGACGATCGACGATTATGCCGCCGACACCCGCGCCTGGATCGCCACGATCCGTGCGAAGACCGGCGCGCCCTGCGTGTGGGTATTGGGGCATAGCGAGGGCGGACTGGTCGCGCTGGACACCGCCGCCGCCAGACCGGCGGGACTGTGCGGCGTCATCGCTGTCTCCACCCCCGGACGCCGACTGGGCGAGGTGATGCGGGCGCAGCTCCATGCCAATCCGGCCAATGCGCCCATCCTGGCCGATGCAGACCGCGCGATCGACTCGCTGGAGGCCGGGCATACCATCCCCGCCGCCAGCCTGACGCCTCCGCTGTCGATGCTGTTCGCCGACGTGATCCAGCCCTTTCTGGTCAACAGCTTTGCCAAGGACCCGGCAAAACTGGCGGCCGCGACCAGCAAGCCGCTGCTGATCGTGCAGGGTGAAGCCGACCTTCAGGTCACGGTCGAGGACGCGAAGATCCTGAAAGCCGCCCAGCCCAAGGCGACGCTGATCCTGCTGCCCAAGGTCAACCACGTGTTGAAGACGGTCGAGGGCGAGAGCCGGGGCGCGAATCTGGCGACCTATGCCGACCCCAATCTGCCGATCGCACCGGGCGTGGTGACGGCGGTGGCGGATTTCATCACGAACCACCCCGCGCAATAAAGTCCGGTCCGGCCACAAAGCCGACATGATTACACCCGATCGTTACCCGGTCGTCACGACACCGGGAGATCATCATGAGCCGTGTCTTCGCCTGCCTCTTGTTGGCCCCCCTCACGGCCGCCGCGCCGCCGACGCCGGAGCGCGTGATCGCACCGGATGGACGCGAGACCTTGTCGGTCAACGGGGTCGCCCGCACCGTGCTGATCGATCCGGCGGCGCTCGGCATTCCGATCATCACCAAAAGCTATGCCGAAGCCGCGGGTATGAAGCCGGGCATGATCGAAATCGGCTTCCGGGTCGGGCCGGTACGGATCGACGGCAAATCCGCCGTGGCGGAGGTTCGGTCCGGTGCAGGGGCCGCGTTCAAACGACGGATCGCCTTTGCCGAACAACCTTATGCCACGGGCTATGACGGTGTGTTCGGCCCTGCCAGCCTGGCCGATCCCGTCATCCGTTTCCGCCTGCGCGCACCGCAACCGGGCGAGCGCGACGTCAGCCTGCCGATGGTCGGCGGCGGCGGGATGTTCGGCGATTGGGGTTCACGCTATGTCGTGATCCCGATCGAGGGGGAGCCGATGCGGGTCATCTTCAACCCCCGCAATCCGCGCAGCACGACCAATGCGGGTGGCGCGGTCCGGCTGGCACGGGCTTATGGCGGACAGTTATCCGGTGCGGCGACCCAACAGGAAATCGTCTTCGGGGTGACACGGCCGATTCGGACGATGACCTTGAAGACGCCCGTCGCGATCGGCCCGTTCGCGATGTCGCAATTGGGGGTCCGAACCGTCGATTTCGGCAGCACGGCAACCATCGCCGACGCCGATGCACCGGCGGGTGATCCGGACGAAGTGGTCGTAACCGGCAAGGGCAGGCGCAATCCCAAGAAGGACTGGCTGTCGATCGGCGCCGACCAGCTGAACCGCTGTTCGTCGATCGTGTTCGACAAGCCCGCAAGGCAGGTGCGGTTGAGCTGCCTCTGATCTTCCTCCCCTGCAAGGGGAGGGGGACCAGCGCAGCTGGTGGAGGGGTGTCACCTCCCCTTACAGGGGAGGAAACTCACGCCAGCAGCGCATCCTCCTCGACCTGTTCGACCTCAGCGGCCTGGCGTGCCCACATCTCCGCATACAGCCCGCCCTTCGCCAGCAATTCGCCGTGCGTGCCGCGCTCGACCACCCGGCCGCCGTCGAGGACGACGATCTGGTCGGCATGGACCACCGTCGACAAACGGTGCGCGATGACCAAGGTGGTCCGCCCGCGCTCGATCGCCTGGAGCGTGGCCAGAATATCCGCCTCGGTCCGGCTGTCGAGCGCGCTGGTCGCTTCGTCGAGGATCAGGATCGGCGGATTCTTGAGGAGGGTGCGCGCGATCGCCACGCGCTGCTTCTCGCCGCCCGACAGCTTCAGCCCGCGCTCGCCGACGCGGGTCGCATAGCCCTGGGGCTGGCGTTCGATGAAGTCGGCAATGGCCGCGCCCTTCGCGGCGCGCTCGACATCGTCCTGGTCGGCACCTTCGCGGCCATAGGCGATGTTATAGCCGATCGTCTCGTTGAACAGCACCGTGTCCTGCGGCACGATGCCGATCGCGGCGCGTAAAGAGTCCTGCGCCACCGCCGACACCGGCTGGCCATCGATGGTGATCGCACCGGAATTCACATCGTAGAAGCGATAGAGCAGCCGCGCGAGCGTCGACTTGCCCGCACCCGACGGCCCCACCACCGCACAGGTCGTGCCCGCCGGCACATCCAGCGTCAGCCCCTTCAATATGGTCCGCTCGGGATCATAGCCGAACACGACATGATCGAACCGGACATGCCCGCCGGTCACCTTCAACGACGGCGCGCCGGGCGTGTCGACGACTTCGGCGGGGGTGTCGATCAGGTCGAACATCGCACCCATGTCGATCACCCCCTGCCGGATGGTGCGATAGACCATGCCAAGCAGGTCGAGCGGCCGGAACAGCTGGGACAGCAAGGTCGATACCAGCACCACGTCACCGGCCGACGCCGCCCCCCGGCTCCACTCGCGCACGACCCAGGCCATGGCGAAGCCCAGCATCAGGCTGGTGATCGCCGCCTGTCCGACATTGAGCCAGGCGAGCGAATTTTCCGACTTGGTCGCCGCACGCGCATAGGCGGCGACGCCGTTCTCATACCGCCGTGCCTCACGCTCCTCGGCGTTGAAATATTTCACCGTCTCGAAATTTAGCAGCGAGTCGACCGCATGCGCGACCGCCCCGGTGTCGAGGTCGTTCATCTGCGTCCGCAACGCATTGCGCCAGTCGGTCACCTTGCGGGTGAAGACGATGTACAGGACGACCATCGCCATGGTGGTGACGACCAGGACGGGGCCGAAGCTGCGCCCGAAGATCGCCAGGACCAGCCCCAGTTCCAATACGGTCGGCGCGATGTTGAACAGCAGGAAATACAGCATCGTGTCGATGCTCTTGGTGCCCCGCTCAACGACCTTGGTGACGGCGCCGGTCCGCCGTTCCAGATGGAAACGCAGCGACAGGCGGTGGAGGTGGCGGAACACGTCGGCCGACAGCCGCCGGGTCGCATCCTGCCCGACCATCTCGAACACCGCATTGCGCAGATTGTCGAACAGGGTGGTCGCGAACCGCGCGCCTGCATAGCCGACGACCAGCAGGATCACGAGCGTCACCGCGCTCCGATCGTTCGCCGCCATCCGGTCGACCGCATATTTGAAGGTATAGGCCGCGCCCAGAACCTGGACGAGCTTGGACAGGATGACGAGCGCCATGGCCGCCACGATCCGCACGCGCAAGCCGGGCTCTCCGGCGGGCCAGAGATAGGGGAGGAAGCGGCGGAGCGTCGGGATCAGCGGCCGGTCGGCCGTCCCGGCGGTGGGATCGATTGGGGGCATGTCCGCCCCATGTCGGACGAAGCGGCGCCGAGTTCAATGGCTCAGGAACGCAATAGGGCGCCAAGGCAATCGTCCGAAGCCCGGAACCTCCCGCCGCGCGCCCACGTTTCACCTTTAACTGGAGGCGGTTAGATGGAACCGATTTTCTATGTGATGGCGATCCTGGGCTGCGGCGACGGCAGCATGGACTGCACCGAGGCGCGGATGGTGCCCGCCCGCTATGAGACCATGGCACAGTGCCGGGCCGACCTGGCCAACCGCATCGCCGCCAACACCGACGTCCCCTATCCCGTGATCGGGGCCGATTGCCGCCGGATGGGCGCGCAGATGGCGAAGACCGGACGCAAGCCGACTCGGGGCTAAGCACCCCGCTCTCCGTTCTGCTCCCCTACCCTCCGTTCGGCCCGAGCGAAGTCGAAGGCCAAGGGAACCAGAGGACAGGTTTCCCATCTGGTGAGTTATTCGCGTGACCTTCGACTTCGCTCAGGCTGAACGGAGGATGGGATAAGCCCGAACGCAGGGCTGGGCGTCAGCGCGGCCGCGTCCACAGCGTCGGATCGCGTGGGACGATCCGCATCTTGTCCCGCCGCGCCGCCTGCAGGCTGGCGCGCGCCATGAAACCCAGCTTCTCCAGCTTGCCGGTTCCGACCCGCGTGTCCCAGGCATGCCGCCCCCGCTTGGCCACCTTGCGCCCGATCTCACCATAGATCGCCGCCGCCGACAGCACCGCCCAGGCCGAGCGATAGGAGAGCGCGGGCGTGCCCATCCGCGCGCTCGCCTCGAACGCCGCTGCCCGGTCGGTCAGCCGCCGCGCCAGCGCGCTCAGGCCCGGCCGGTGCGAGGGGGCCATGATCGCGTCGGGGGCAATGCTCTTATAGGCGAGCCATTCGCGCGGCAGATAATGCCGCCCCGCGCCCGCATCCTCGGCAATGTCACGCGCGATATTGGCCAGCTGGAACGCCATGCCCAGATCGCAGGCACGGTCGAGCACGGCATCATCGTCCGGCGCGACGCCCATCGTCACCGCCATCATGCAGCCGACAACCCCCGCGACATGATAGCAATAGCGGTAGAGATCGTCCTCGGTCGCGGGCCGCCAGTCCTGCGCATCCAGCGCGAACCCGGCGATCAGGTCGCGGGGCCAGCGATGCGGCATTCCCGTCTCGGCCACGACCACGCGCAACGCGTCGAAGGCCGGGTCGCCGACCACCCGGCCCGCCAGCGCCGCCTCGGTCTTCTCGGTCAATTCGGCCAGCCGCGCGGGCGCATCGGCGACTCGGGTCATGCCATGGCCATGATCCTGCCCGTCGGCGATGTCGTCGCAGCGGCGGCACCAGGCATAGAGCAGCCAGGCGCGCGCACGCGTTTCGGGATCGAACAACAGGCTCGCCGCCGCGAAGCTCTTCGAGCCCCTGGCGATCGAATCCCGCGCCGCCGCCACCAGCGCGTCGCGCTCGGTCGGGGCGGCGGTGTCGCTCACAGATCGTCCGCGTTCATGCGCACGATCGGCTGGGTCGGCACATGCCTGCCCATCCGGTCGAGCAGACCGTCCAGCATGGTGTCGACGATCAGCAGCTCGCGGTGCTGCGGCCGCAGGAAACCGACCTCGCCCATCTTGTCCCAGAAGGCGACGAGATGATCGTAATAGCCGCCCGTGTTGAGCAGCCCGACCGGATCGGCATGATAGCCCAGCTGTGCCCAGCTCAGCGCTTCCCACAATTCATCCATCGTACCGGTGCCGCCCGCGATGGTGATGAAACCGTCGGACAGGTCGGTGAATGCCTTTTTCCGCTCATGCATGCCGGGCACGACATGCAGTTCGGTCAGCCCACGATGCGCGACCTCGGCATCGACCAGCGCCTGCGGGATGATGCCGATCACCTCGCCCCCGGCCTCCAGCGCCGCATCCGCCACCGCGCCCATCAGGCCCAGCCGCCCGCCGCCATAGACGACGCCGATTCCCCGCTCCGCCAGACCGCGCCCGACGGCGCGCGCGGTTTCGATATATTGGGGGTCCGAGGGGGTCGCCGACCCGCAGTAAATGGCCAATCGCTTCATGGGTCGTAGCGCTAGGCGATGAGGCCCGGCGGGGCAAGCCGGGCTGGCGGGGCGCAGGGTCAGCGCGGGTGCCCGCGCCCGATCCGGTGGACCATGAACAGCGGCAAGGACACCAGCCCCAGGCTCCAATGGACGATCGACACCCAGCCGCGCAGATCGTCGTCGCTGGCATAATAGAGCAGATAGCCGGTCGCGAGCAGCAGCATCGCGCCGGCGAACAGCACGCCCCCCGACCCGCGCCGCCGCTTCGCGGTCCAGCCACGCACGATATGCACCGCCCAAAGCAGCCCTAGAAACGCCGTGGTGGCCAGCGCCATCAGGCCATGAAGGCGCAACGCCCATGGTTCGACCGGGCTGATCTCCGGCCCATATTCCCCCTGTCGCGTCAGCCAGTGGTGCGCGATCAGCCAGCCCGTCCCGCTGGCCCAGAGGAGCAACAGCACGCCTTGGAGCAGACGCCGCCGCCTGGTGGTCAATTGCATCGCATTGGCGCGGCTCACATTTCGCATCCTATCGTTCGCCATCCCCGGTCGGGCTGATGGACATAGGCAACCGCGTCGTGCGCGCGGAGCAGCGCGGCGGCATCGTCGCCCATCGCCAGCACGATCTTGGTCAAGGCATCGGCGTCGGTGCAGCACGGCGCCGCGACGCTGACGAAAGCGGGGGTCGGGGAAGGGGCGGCGGCGGACGACGGAGCCGAGCGTCCGTCGCGGTGCTGCACCACGCCATATTCGGCCAGGCTGCCGATCACGTCGCTGCTCGCCAGCGCCCCATCCTGCAACAGCACCGCGACCGGGGCTGCGGGGCCGCTGGGGGTGAGCGTCACCGTCTCCTCCGGACCGAAGGTGCGCAGGTCGCCCCCGGCATTGACCATCGCCGCGACCAAGTCCGCCGCCGCCAGCCGCTCGCAGGCGCGATCGACCGCATAGCCCTTGGCGATGCCCGACAGATCGAGCCGCAGCGTGCGCCGCACCGCTATCCGCACGCCCTGAAGCCGCAGGTCGCGCCACGACGCGCCATTTTCCGGCAGGACCGGATCGAATGCACCGCCGCTGGCCTCCGCAAAGGCCAGCGCGCGGCCCAGGCACGCCGCCGTTGCGTGATCGATCACCGCCTCCTCGCCCGGCCGAAGACGAGCAATGGCCGCCAGATCGCTGTCCGCCGACTGGAAGCTCATGCGGTGATGGACATGGGCGATCGCCGCATAAGCCTGATCGATGGCGGCGACGACCGCCCCTTCGCTGCCGCCGCTCGCCCGGATCGTGGTGATCGTGCCCAGCCAGGGCCGGGCGCGTTCAGCCTGCACCGAAGACGATGCTGTTAGTGGCCAGCAACCGCTTCACACCCTCGGTCACATGCCGTGCCGAGAGCGTCCCCCCCGAATTGTTGCGAATGTCCTTGTCCAGCTCGAAGGGCGCGCCGTCCCGCTTGCCGACGAACTGGTGGCGCCAGGCCGGGTCACGGACCTGCCCCCCATAGCTTTCGCGATAATCGAGTATCTCCAGGCCGCGCACCGAGCCGTCGGCATTGACGGCGAGCGCCAGCGTGATGAACTCGTGCTTGCCCAGCACCCGGTCGACGAACAACCGGCCGCCATGCGGCGCGTGCCAGCTTCGCACCGTCCGGGACAGGACATGGACGCCGCTATGCGCGCGGATCGCGGCCATTTGTTCGGGGGACAGCGTGCGATCGTCGGGTGTCAGGGCCTGGTTGGGAAACCAGGCCGCCTGGACCTGTTGCACCGTCATGTAAACGGTGGCGCACAAGGGTGCCGGAATGGCCGCCGCGGCTATCGCGGCGAGCGGGATGAAGCGCGAGCGCATGGGTCCGTCCTTAAAAGGGGATGCCGAGTTTGAACGTCACCTCGTTGCGCTCATGACTGCGCAGGAAGAGGGTCTTGCCGATGTCGTTGCCGTCTTCGTCAAAGCCGGGATTGCCCGCGAATTGCCGCAGATAGCCCAGCGTCGCCCAGGCATGTTGACCGGCATAATGGACCGCCGGCCCGGCCCAGTAGACCGAATGCTCATGCTTGGTGAAATTGCCATATTCATTATGGTTGCGGAACTCGGCCCCGACGAAGAACTTGGGTGCGACGCGATAGGTGGCGCCCAGTTCATTGTTCCAGTCGAGTTCGCTATTGGTGTCGGGGCGTCCCGAAAAGCGGATCGATTCCGCCTCCAGCACCAGATTATAGGCCAGGACCACCCGGTCATCCGCGAAGTTCTTCTGAACGATCACACGGGTTTCCAGCCCGAAGGTGCCGGGACCGTATTTCAGGCCGTTGTGCAGATCGTGAAAGGCGTATTCGGGCTCGATATAGAAAGCGAGGCCCCAGCCATGCTTGTTCTTGTACGGGCTGATCGCACGGTAGACCAACTCGGTCGACAGGCTCTGCACCGTGAGATTGTGGCGGGTAAAGCCGGTCTGGCCCCGTTCGTCGTCATCATCGGGCGCGCCGGTCGCGTGCATCCGATTGGAGTTGACGTAGAGCGACGCCTGGAAATTGTCGGTGACGCCATATTCGAACTCGGTGCGCAGGTCGGTGGCGTCGTAATGGCCGAACGCGCGCCCCTCGCGCTCACGAACGACCTGTTCCAGCTCGAAATGGCCCGCCGGGGTCAGGTCGGTCGTATAGACCCGTGAAAACATACCCTCGCTGGCCATGGCCGGGGCGCTCGCCGCCATCATCAAGACGCACGACAGGGTGGCAGCCAGCGGCCGCGTTCGACAAATCAACATGAATCCCCTCATGAATATGAGACTTAGTCGCAATAGCCACGGCACTGCGCTCTGGCAATGTTTCGTTACAAAGCGAACCGCCCGTTTCGGGGATGGAAAGGCCCGATCGACGCCACGAGCATCGGACAACATCGCAAAAACACGCTCGATTTTTTCCACGGAACGGATGTGAAAATATTTTCGTCAGGCGTGAAAAACCGGCTGCCCTTCCCCCGCCCCTGCACGGTCGCTACATGCAGGCCGATGGTCGCCGACCCCCTTGCCAAACTCCATGAAGTCTTCGGGTACAGCCAGTTCCGCGGCGTGCAGGCGCAGGTTGTCGACCGCGTCCTGAACCGGCAACGGACGCTGGCGGTCATGCCGACGGGCGCAGGAAAATCGCTCTGCTACCAGCTGCCCGCCGTGATGATGGACGGCTGCTGCGTCGTGGTCAGCCCGCTGATCGCGCTGATGCACGACCAGTTGCGCGCGGCCGAGGCGGTGGGCATCCGCGCCGCCACGCTGACCAGCGTCGACCAGAACCGGGCCGAGACGGTCGCGCGCTTCCGCGACGGCCAGCTCGACCTGCTCTATGTCGCACCCGAGCGTGCTTCGTCAGGGCATTTCCGCGAGTTGCTCAGCTCCGCGCCGCTCAGCCTGTTCGCGATCGACGAAGCCCACTGCGTCAGCGAATGGGGGCATGACTTCCGCCCCGACTACCGGCTGCTCGAACCGCTGATGGACGCCTTTCCGGAGGTGCCCCGGCTCGCGCTGACCGCGACCGCCGATGCGCATACCCGCGCCGACATTGCCAAGCAGTTGGGCATTCCGGTCGAGGGGATGATCGTCTCGGGCTTCGACCGGCCCAATATACGCTATGCGATCAGCCCCAAGGCGAACGTCAACCTGCAGATCGCGCGCGTCGTCGCCGACACGCCCGGCCCCGGCATCGTCTATGCCCAGACGCGCGCGGCGACCGAGAAGCTGGCCGAGGCGCTGGCGCGGACCGGCCGCCCGGTGCGCGCCTATCATGCCGGGCTCGACCCCGCGGTGCGCGCGAAGAACCAGGCCGATTTCGTGGCGAGCGAGGACATGGTGATCTGCGCCACCGTCGCCTTCGGCATGGGCATCGACAAGCCCGACGTGCGCTTCGTCGCCCATGCCGGGCTGCCGAAGTCGATCGAGGCCTATTATCAGGAAACCGGCCGTGCGGGCCGCGACGGCGATCCATCGGTCGCGCATCTCTTCTGGGGCGCCGACGATTTCGCCCGCGCGCGGCAACGCATGGCCGAGGTCGAGCCCGAGCGGCAGGCAGGCGAGCGCGCGCGGCTGTCGGCGCTGGGGGCGCTGGTCGAGACGGGCGGATGCCGCCGCCGCATCCTGCTGCGCCATTTCGGCGAGGAACTGGCGGAGGATTGCGGCAATTGCGACAATTGCCTGGGGTCGCCCGATGCGGTCGATGCGACGACCGTAGCGCAGAAATTCCTGTCGGCGGTGTTCCGCACCGGCCAGATGTTCGGCGCGGGCTATATCGAGCAGGTGCTGACCGGCCAGTCGACCGAGCGCAGCCTGATGAACGGGCATGAGGCGCTGTCGGTGTGGAACATCATCGACGGGGACGAGGTGGCGCTGATCAAGCCGGTCCACCGTGCGCTGCTGTTGCGCGATGCACTACGCACCAATCATCATGGCGGGCTGGAGTTCGGCCCCGCCGCCCGCGCACTCATCAAGGGCGAGGCGCGGCTGTCGCTGGTCGTGCCGCCCAAGCGTGAGAAGAAGGGCCGCCGCGCCGCACCCGTCGCCGCCAATCCGGCGGACAATCCGCTGTTCGAGGCGTTGCGCGCCAAGCGCCGCGAACTGGCGCAGGAGGCGGGGGTGCCGCCCTATGTCATCTTCCACGACTCGGTGCTGCGCGACATGGCGGCGCAGCGGCCGACCAGCAGGGCGGCGCTGTCGCTGCTGTCGGGCATCGGCGCGCGCAAGCTGGATGCCTATGGCGAGGCGTTTCTGGCGGTGATCCGCGACGCGGGCTAAGCTGCGGGGCATGACCGCGCCGACCCTGACCACCGAACGGCTGACCCTGCGCAGCCATCATCCCGACGATCTCGACGCACTGGCAGCGATGTGGGCCGATCCGGCGGTGTACGGGATGATCGGCGGCAAGCCGCGCGCTCGCGAGGATGTGTGGATTCGGCTGCTTCGATCGGTCGGATGCTGGACAGTGTTCGGATACGGCGCCTGGGTGGTGTGCGACCCGGCGACGGGGCAGGTGCTGGGCGATATGGGCCTGCTGGAGTCACGGCGCGCGATCGTGCCGGAACTGACGGTGCCGGAGGTCGGATGGACGCTGGTCCCGGCCGCGCAGGGCAAGGGCTATGCGGGCGAGGCGATGCGCGCGGTGCTGGACTGGGCGGAGGCGCAGGGAATCGGGCGGACCTGCTGCATCATCGATCCGGGAAACAGCGCGTCGATCCGGCTGGCAGAGAAGTTGGGCTATGGCGCGCCGGTCGAGGGGGTCTATCACGAAAGGCCGATCCGCATCTTCCACCGGGGATAACCCAAGCTCCCACCTCCGTTCGCACTGAGCGAAGTCGAAGTGCATGGGATGCGCTCGCTGATAAGGTGATGCGTGGGCTTCGACTTCGCTCAGCCTGAACGGAGGTGGTGGAGTTCGAGCGGAGACGCGGAGGTGTCACGTCCGGCCGACAGGCCGCTTCTGCTCATCGACGGCGCGGCATGGGCAAAAGGATGAACACGTCCTCGACGCCGACGCCCGCTTCAACCTCTCCGCGCCTCCGCGCCTCCGCGCGAACAAAAGGCCTCGAACCAGACGTTCGCGGTTCAAGCCACGCCCCCGATAGGGTACAAGGTTCTCGTGACGCTTGCCCTGATCCTGTCCGCCATCGCCATGACGCTGATCGTCGGTGTCCGCTATCTGCTCGCCTCGGGGGCGTTTGCGCTGGCGACCCGGGCACGGCATCCGAATCTCTATGCCGGGCTGGATCCGCAGATCCGGCGCGAAATCTGGTGGAGCCTGGCCTCCGCCGCCATTTACGGCGTGCCCGCAGGCATCGTCGCCTGGGGCTGGCAGAATCGCGGCTGGACACAGATTTACGCCGACATCCACGCCTATCCGCTCTGGTACTGGCCGGTCTCGGTGCTGCTGTACCTGGTCGCGCACGACACCTGGTTCTACTGGACGCATCGCTGGATGCACCGGCCCGCCGTCTTCAAGGCTGCCCACGCCGTCCACCATGCCAGCCGCCCGCCGACCGCCTGGGCCGCCATGGCCTTTCACCCGATCGAGGCGGTGACGGGCGCTGTGGTAATTCCGCTACTTGTGTTTGTGATTCCGATTCACGTCGGCGCGCTCGGCTTGGTGCTGACCATCATGACCGTTATGGGCGTGACCAACCACATGGGTTGGGAGATCTTTCCGCGATTCCTGTGGCAGGGGCACCTGGGGGGGTGGCTCATCACGGCAAGCCATCATCAACGGCATCATGAGCAATATGGGTGCAATTATGGACTCTATTTCCGGTTCTGGGATCGACTGTGCGGCACGGACCGGGGGCTCGGGGATTTCGAGCGCGCCCATGCGCAGGCCGCGCGCCGCGCTTCTGGTGCTGGCCGCCCTGCCGCTGATCAGCGCCGCGCCGGTCAGCCGACTGGACATCGGGATCGACCAGCTCCGCTCGGCCAAGGGCATGATCCGGCTGTGCCTGACCGCCGACCCGGATAACTTCCCGCAATGCGTCGACGATGCGCGCGCGCTGACCCGCTCGGTCCCCGCCGGGCAGCGGGGCATCCACCTGGACGGCCTGCCGCACGGCAATTACGCCGCCGCCGTCATCCATGACGAGAACAACAATGCCAAGCTCGACACGCTGGCGGGCATCCCGCGCGAAGGCTTCGGCTTTTCACGCAATCCGGTGATCCGCTTCGGCCCGCCGCGCTTTGCCGCGGCGCGGTTCACGCTCGATTCTGTTGCCGAAACACAACAGATTAAGATGCGGTACATCTTCTGACACAATCCGCCGGAGCGAAATCGTGACCGTAGCGTTGCATTTCGGATAACAGAATTCAGGGAGTTTTCCGTCTTGCGCCTATTTTCGCGCGTTTCCGCCCCGCTGATCGCCATGGGCGCGCTATCCCTGTCGGCCCCCGCTTTTGCGCAGGATGCCACGGTGTCCAGCAACCCCGCCGCCGCCGAGATGGCGGGCCAACTGGGCAAGAACACCATCACCGTCGGCCTGGCCGGGGCCTATCTGCCCGATTACGAGGGGTCGAACGACTATCAGTTCACCCCCGCCCCCGCCGCGCTCGCCTATATCGACGGGCACACCATCACCTATATCGGCAACCGCCTCTCGGTCGACCTGATCGGCGACAAGGCCAATCGCGACTGGGATATCCAGGCCGGGCCGATCGGCGTGGTGAACCTGGACCGCACCGCCCCGTCGCAGATCGACGATCCCCGCGTCCGCGCGCTGGGCAAGATCGGTGCGGCGGTCGAGCTGGGCGGCTATGTCGGCATCGGCAAGATCGGCGTGGTCACCAGCCCCTATGACCGACTCTCTGTCTCGCTCAGCTATCGCCATGACGTGACCGGCGTACACGACAGCGGCATCTGGCAGCCTTCGGTCAACTATTTCACCCCCTTGTCGACCAAGGCGGCGGTCGGCCTGTTCGCCACCGCCGAGCGGGCCGGGCGCGGCTATGCCCGCCGCTATTTCTCGATCACGCCGGACCAGAGCACGGCGAGCGGCCTGCCCGTGTACAATGCGCGCGCCGGGTGGAAGGACTGGTCGGTCGGTGGCCTTGCCACCTATTCGATCACCGGCAACCTGTTGAAGGGGTGGAAGGTCGTCGGCGGCCTGACCTATGGCCGGATGGTCAACGACTTCGGGGACAGCCCGATCGTGGCGCAGGCCGGTTCGCGCGGCCAGTGGCTGAGCGCGCTGGGGCTGGCGTACACGTTCTGAGGACAAGCTGAAGGCCCGGCCGGGGAGGAATCGCGGCAGGCATATCCGGCGGCGCGCTTCCTCTCACTCCCGTAAGCCTCTCCCCTCCCGCAAGCGGGAGGGGTCGGGGGAGGGCAAGGAGTCTCACCGAGACCATCGCCCGTGGCCTTCCCTCCCCCATCCCCTCCCGCCTGCGGGAGGGGCGTGATTCGTTGCGAGCCGCTGGTGCCCCCTCGCCATGCGCGGGGGGAGGATCACCCCTCCTGCGGGCATTCCCCCGGCTGGGTCACGGGTGCGCCGCCCATATACCATTGGCTGCGGTCGCCCATCGTCTCGCGGTCGTGATAGCAGACCCGCGCCTTGGACGATTTCAGGTCGATCTGGACCGTCCAGTTGTTGTCGGCGCAGTCATGCGGGGTGCAGCCATGGGCGGCGATCCCCTGCTCCCCCTGGCGGAAGATCGGCACCGTCACCGCGCCGCGCGACATGATCCGCTGCACCAGCTTCTGGTCGCCGACCGCATCGTGCAGCGCGCTCGCCACCTCGGTCCGGTCGAAGAAGCTGACCCCGTCGACCGCATCGCCCGGATAATGGCCGACATAGCTGGTCAGCGGGTTGACCTGCGCCACGCCCGGTATCGGGGTGGGTCGCGCCGTACCCGGCGGGGTGAAGTTACCCGGCGCGACATCCGAGTCGGTATCCCCCCCCTGCCCGCCGCACGCCGACAGCGCGAGCAGGGCCAAGGGGGCAAGGATGGCGAAACGGCACATGTCTCTCTCCTGACGAATCTCGTATGGGCGGGAACGCTTCGGGGCTGCGGCCGGTTGCCCCTTCATGTCATCCCTGCCTGCCCATGATGCCGCGCTGGCCCGCTTTGTCGAGGCCCAGGCGAACAGTTTTGCCACGGCGCTGGCCGAACTGCGATCCGGCGGCAAGCGAAGCCACTGGATGTGGTATATCTTCCCGCAGATCGCCGGACTGGGCCGCAGCCCCACGGCGATATTCTATGCCATCGCCGATGCCGACGAAGCCCGCGCCTATCTGGCGCATCCGCTGCTGGGGGAGCGCCTGCGGGCCGCCGTGGCCGCCGCGATCGCTGCGCCGGGTTCGGCCGAGGCGATCTTCGGCGCGGTCGATGCGATGAAGCTGCGCTCCTCGCTGACCCTGTTCGCCGCCGTCGCCGACGATCCCGCGCCATTCCGCCAAGGGCTTACGCGCTTCTTCGGCGGGCAGGACGATCCCGCGACGCTGGCGAGGCTCGACCATCCCGGACGGTGACGGTCGAGCCTCTCCCGGCCTACTTGGCCCGACTCACTTGATCGTGACGGGGCCGGGGCCGGTGACGCTGGCCGACTGGTCGGCGGTCAGCACGATCGTCCACTGGGTCGTGCCGTCGCACACCGCGTTCCAGGTCGGGTTGCCGTTGGTGGCGGCGGCTTCCTTCATCGCGGTGACCGACTGGCAGCTGGCGCCGCTCGGCCCGGCGTCACGGATCGCGCGGAACAGGACGCCGCGACGCTGGCCCTCGGGCAGCGCACGGATCTTGGCGCCCAGCGTGTCAGCGCTCATCTCGGTGCCGTTGGTGGTGACGGCGGCCGCGCTGTTATTCGCCGGTTCGCTGGAGGACCCGCACGCCGCCAGCGGCAGCGCGGCGGCCATCACGGCCAGGAGAATCGGGGAACGCTGCATGAACCAGTTCCTTTCCTATCTGGCGGTCGCGGGAGGGCGACCGTATCGCCTGCATAACGATCATCGGCGACGCCGGTTGCGCGCATCCGTCGCGAACGGCAAGACACAATCATGAGCGATGTTCGATTGCACGAAAGCTGGCTGTCGGTGCTGCGGCCCGAATTCGACGAACCCTATATGAAGGCGCTGAAATCCTTCCTCGCCGAGGAGCGCGAGGGCGGCGAACGTGTCTTTCCCCGCCCGTCCGAATGGTTCCGCGCGCTCGACCTGACGCCGCTGGATCAGGTGCGCGTCGTCATCCTGGGGCAGGACCCCTATCATGGCGAAGGGCAGGCGCACGGCCTGGCCTTCTCGGTCCAGCCCGGCGTCCGCCCGCCGCCCAGCCTGGTCAACCTCTACAAGGAGATGGCGACCGACCTGGGCATCGCCCCGCCCGGCCACGGCCTGCTCGACCATTGGGCGCGGCAGGGGGTGTTGCTGCTCAACTCGGTGCTGACCGTGCGCATGGGGCAAGCCGCCTCGCATCAGGGGCGCGGCTGGGAGCGCTTCACCGACGCCGTGATCCGCGCCGTCGCCGCCAGGCCCGAGCCGGTCGTCTTCATCCTGTGGGGCGCCTATGCCCAGAAGAAAGCGGGTTTCGTCCGTGAGATGGGCGAAGGGCGGCACTGCGTCCTGACTTCGGTCCACCCCTCGCCCTTGTCGGCGCGGGGCGGCTTTTTCGGCTCGAAGCCCTTTTCGAAGGCCAATGACTTCCTGGTCGAGCATGGTCGCGAGCCGATCGACTGGGCGCTCCCGCCGCTGGCATGATCTGTAATCATACTGGCATCATTTCGGCCAAGCGCGCATAGCGCCCGCCATTCCACCGATCAGAACAGGGACCCCAGGCCATGGCCGACGACGACTATGTGTATGACGAAGCGACCGGCGAATGGATCAGCGCGGCCGACGCCGCCGCCAAGGGCGGCACGGCGAGCGACGACGATGCGGTCGTGGTGCGCGACTCGGTCGGCAACGTGCTGAACGACGGCGACCAGGTGACGCTGATCAAGGACCTTACCGTCAAGGGCGCGGGCCAGACGCTGAAGCGTGGCACCCTCATCAAGTCGATCCGCCTGACCGGCGACGCGCAGGAAATCGACTGCAAGTTCGACGGGATCAAGGGCCTGGTGCTGCGCGCGGAGTTTGTGCGGAAGCGGTGAGGTTGACGTTCAGCCGGTTGTAGGAGAGCATGGCCCCATGCAGGCAGTCTCCTACGACGAAGCGGCCGAGAATCTGGAGGCGATGATCGACAAGGTCGTCGCCGACCGCGCGCCCGTGGCGATTACGCTTGAGCGGGGTGAAGGAGCGGTTCTGGTATCGGCCAGCGAGTGGGCGTCGATCGAGCAAGTTCTGATCCGATAATACTTCGCTAGGACGGATCGACATTCAGACATACCCTTCTTCCCTCGCCCCTCTTGAGGGGAGAGGGTTGCGCAGACTTAGTCTTTGCGAAGCAAAGGCTTAGTCGGAGCTGGGTGAGGGGTGAAGCGCTCGGGCAGCGAGCGCGCGAGCCTTGAGGCTCGCTCAACCCCTCACCCAAGCTGCGCTAGCCAGCAAAGCTGGCAAGCTCCGCTAACCCTCTCCCCTATCCAGGGGAGAGGGAAAAGGGCGGCAGCATGAATGTCGATTGGTCCTAGAAAACAGCGGGTTTATAGCGGGTAACAAAATCAAATGCCTTGCGCTTGAGCAGCATGATAAATTTTCTGAACCGCTATGCTTCAATTTTTTGACCACAACGCGAATTTGTGGGAAACCTGCATAGTCGAAGCTAAAGGCTCTCCCGTCCTGCGGGAATGGCCCACGCTACGCTTCGATGCACGATTGTGCGGGCACGATTCCCCCGCACGAGCGGGGATGAATTTGCGCCGTTGGAGACGCCGATACCAATGCTTTCTCGGGAGTGCGGGTCAGCCGATCTGACAGCAAAACGAAATCAGGGCCGCCGCGCCAACGACGGCCCTGATGGAGGCGGACATACCACCTCGGTGCTTGTGCAAGCGTAAAAGCACGTAGTGGTCCTCCTTTTAACAATCAACTGGTTTGCGTGTCCGGAACCAGAGCCTGTTAAAGGAAGAGCATACAATGCGTACTCGTAAACCTATTGGTACCACTGCCCGTACGGGCGAAATCTGCCCCGACTCCGGGGTCTGGCAGCCCATCGGGTATTCCACCACTGCCCCTATCGCAGAGGGCAACCGCATGCCGCCCTATGACGGCAAGGCGGTGACGTGGAAGTTGATCCAGTACGCTTAAAAGAAGGGGGCGGTCGAAAGACCGCCCCTTTTTATCACTCCGCCGGAAGGTAAACCTCCCCGCCCTTCTCGCGGAACCGTTCGCTCATTTCCTGCATCCCCACCTCGGCATCCTCCGCCGCGACGAAGGTTTCTACTGGCGCGTTCTGCTTGGCCGCGAACTCCCGAGGTTCGGGATCGCGACCTGCTCCCAGCAGGTCGCTATTCGCCGCGCGCGACGCGGCAAATTCCCGCACTTCCTGCGTGATCTTCATCGAACAAAATTTCGGGCCGCACATCGAACAGAAATGCGCGGTTTTCGCGCCTTCCGCCGGGAGCGTCTGGTCGTGGTAGGACTCCGCCGTGTCGGGGTCGAGCGACAGGTTGAACTGGTCGCGCCAGCGGAACTCGAAGCGGGCGCGGCTCAGTGCGTCGTCGCGCATCTTGGCGGCGGGGTGCCCCTTGGCCAGGTCGGCGGCGTGGGCGGCCAGCTTGTAGGTGACGACGCCGACCTTCACATCGTCGCGGTCGGGCAGGCCCAGATGCTCCTTGGGCGTGACGTAGCAGAGCATCGCCGTGCCGTACCAGCCGATCATCGCCGCACCGATGCCGCTGGTGATATGGTCATAGCCCGGCGCAATGTCCGTTGTTAGCGGCCCGAGCGTGTAGAAGGGCGCCTCGCCGCACGCCTCCAGCTGCTTTTCCATATTCTGCTTGATCTTGTGCATCGGCACATGGCCGGGGCCTTCGATGATGACCTGCACGTCCTGCGCCCAGGCGCGCTTGGTCAGCTCGCCCAGCGTATACAGCTCGGCGAACTGCGCCTCGTCATTGGCGTCGGCGATCGCGCCGGGACGCAGGCCGTCGCCCAGCGAATAGGCGATGTCATAGGCCTTCATAATCTCGGTGATCTCGTCGAAGCGTTCGTACAGGAACGACTCCTTGTGATGCGCCAGGCACCACTTGGCCATGATCGAGCCGCCGCGCGACACGATGCCGGTGACGCGCCTGGCGGTCAGCGGGATGTAGGGCAGGCGCACGCCCGCATGGATGGTGAAATAGTCGACGCCCTGCTCGGCCTGTTCGATCAGCGTGTCGCGGAAGATTTCCCAGGTCAGCTCCTCGGCAATGCCGCCGACCTTTTCCAGCGCCTGATAGATGGGGACGGTGCCGATCGGCACGGGCGAGTTGCGGATGATCCATTCGCGCGTGTCGTGGATGTTGCGCCCCGTCGACAGGTCCATCACCGTGTCCGCGCCCCAGCGGATCGACCAGACCAGCTTGTCGACTTCGGAGGCGACGTTGCTGGCGACCGCCGAATTGCCGATATTGGCGTTGATCTTGACCAGGAAGTTGCGGCCGATCGCCATCGGCTCGGACTCGGGATGGTTGATGTTGTTGGGGATGATCGCCCGGCCGCGCGCCACTTCGTCACGGACGAATTCAGGCGTGACGTAATCGGGAATCTCCGCGCCGAAGCTCTCGCCGTCGCGGACATAGTCCTTCAGCATCTCGCGGCCCAGATTCTCGCGGGTCGCGACATATTCCATCTCGGGCGTGATGATGCCGCGCCGGGCATAATGCATCTGGCTGACGTTCATGCCCGACTTGGCCCGCAAGGGGCGGTTCAGCCCGGTGCGCGGGAATTGCGGCACGCCGCCCGACCGGTCGGGGCCGAGCTGGCCATTATCCTCGGGCCGGATTTCGCGGCCGTCATAGGCCTCGACATCGCCGCGCGCCTCTATCCAGTTGCGGCGGATCTGCGGCAGGCCCGCCATGATGTCGATGCGCGCATTGGGGTCCGTGTACGCGCCGCTGGTGTCGTACACGCGCAAGGGCGGCTCGCCCGAGGACGGGTCGAGATGGATTTCGCGCATCGCGACGTTCAGCGGGCCGACGTGAATCTTCTTCGAGCCACGAATGGGGCCGGTGGTCACGCCGATTGCGCTGCCCGCGGGGGGGATTTCGGTCTTTGCGGGGATATCTGCCATAGTCGTCCACTCCATGCGGAGGAAACGGACCATGAGAGATGGGGCCGCTCCCTCCCTACGCCGGTGTCAGCCGGATCAGGTTCAGCGGGTCAGGGGCTCTTGCCCCCCTCTCAAGCGCAGGCCAGCGCTCCCCCGGGGATACGGCCCATCATAAGCGAGTTCGCGGCGGATAAGAAGCGGTTTCGCGTGAAGGGGGAACAGCCCCGCGACACATACAAAATGCCCCGACCGGCCAGGGGACTGGCGACCGGTCGGGGCAAGCGGCCCTTGGAGGGGACCTTGGGAAGGGCAGTTTAGCCGCTGGCGGCGCTGGTGCGGACGGTGCCGTTCAGACCGCCGGGGAAAAAGCCGCCGCCGTTCACCGCCGCCTTGTTCAGATACACGACGTTCAGCACCTGGCCGGGCGTGCGGACAAAGGCGATAGCGTTGGAATCGGCGGGAACCAGGTTCGCCACCTGCGCGCCGTTCACCATCGCGACGATGCCCTGGTCGAGATCGGTCGAGCCGTCCAGGCTGTCGCGCGCGTCCGAGATCTTGCCCGCATTGGTGATGAGCGACGCATTGCTCAGCCCCTTGCGGTACAGCGTCGTGCGGACCAGACCGGCATGATAGGCCTCGGCCGCGTGGATGCCCGCCGCCGCCTCGATAAAGGTCTTGTTGGTCAACAGGGCGACGCCGCCCATATAGGCGGTGACGCCGACATCCTCGAACAGGAACGCGCCGAGCAGGAAGGCCTCGTCCGAGGCGTAAGGATCGAAGGTCGATCCGCTGGTGATGACCCCCGCCGCGACCGCCGCCGCCGTGAACGCACCGCTGGCATCGCCCGACAGGTTGATCGAAGGCTGCGCCACCGCCGCACTGCCCAGCGCATTGCGCAGGAAGTTGACATGGGCGATCTCGTCATAGGCGATCTCGCGCGCATATTGCGCGACGATCGGGTCCTTGAACTGGACCTGACGCGGCTGGCCCGCGCCGTTGGTGGCGCTGGTGTTGATCGCGACCGCACCCTGCGTTCCGGTGCCGGTCAGCGCCGACGACGGCAGGCCGGTGCCGAAGGCGGCATAGCTGTAGAATTGCGCTTCCAGATATTCGAGCTGGAGCGCGAAGTTCAGCACATCGGCATCCGTCACCGACCCGGTCGGGGTGGTGGTGGGCGTCGGCGTGGGCACGACGATGACATTGTCGCCATCGTCCCCGCAGGCGCCCAGCATCGCCAGGCCACCGACGGCGCCGGCCCCGGCGGCCATGCGCATGAAACGGCGACGATCGGACCGACGCTTGGCGGAGGCCTCTTCGATAACCTCGAGAATGCAGCGTTCTTCGCTCATGATTCAAATCCTCTCCAGAGGAGGAAAAAGGGGATCAGTTCGCCACGCTCGCGCGCAGATTGCCGTTGACGCCGTTCGGGAAGAACCCGCCCAGCGTGGCGGCCGCCTTGTTCAGGTACACGATGTTGAGCACCTGACCCGGCGAGCGACTGAACGCGATGCCGTTCGTATCGAGCGGCACGATGTTGGACACGAGCTGTCCGTTGACCGTCGTCTGGGCGATCCCCTGGTCGAGGTCGCTCGAACCGTCCAGGCTGTCGCGCGCGTCCGAGATCTTGCCTGCGGCGGTGATGAGCGACGATTCCGGGTTGGGATCGGCATAGCCACGGGCATAGAGCGTCGTGCGCACGATCGCGGCGTGATAAGCCTCGACCGCCAGGATGCCTGCCGCCGCCTGCAGAAAGGTCTTGTTGCTGATCAACGGCGAGGCGCCCTTATAGGCGGTCACGCCGACATCCTCGAAGATATACGCGCCCAGCAGGAAAGCGGTGGGCGAGCTATAGGGGTTGAAG
The DNA here is from genome assembly GCF_001970915.1 of Sphingomonas sp. Sph1(2015). NCBI lineage: Bacteria > Pseudomonadati > Pseudomonadota > Alphaproteobacteria > Sphingomonadales > Sphingomonadaceae > Sphingomonas > Sphingomonas sp. Sph1(2015). Next base: position 54,435 of record NZ_MQUI01000013.1, on the reverse strand, counting down.
GTGCCGCTGGTAATCACGCCCGCGGCCAGTGCCGCCGCCGTGAACGGGCCATTGGCATCGCCCGAGATGTTGATCGCGGGTTGCGCGACCGCCGCGCTACCCAGCGCGGTGCGCAGGAAGGCGACATGCGCCGCCTCGTCCGCCGCGATCTCGCGGGCATATTGCCCGACAATGGCGTCATCGCCGATGCCGGTCGCGAAATTGACCTGCTGGCCGCCCGTCACGGCCCCTTGCGTGCCGGTGCCGGTCAACTGGTTGGCGGGCAGCCCGGTGCCGTTGGCGGCAAAGGCATAGAACTGCGCCTCGAGATATTCGAGGTTCAGCGCGAAGTTCAGGATATCGGTGTCGGTGACCGTCGACTGTGCCCCGGCCTTGCCCGCCAGGGAAAAGGCGGTCACGCCGGCGGCTGCCGCGCCCATTGCCGTCTTGAAGAATTCACGCCGCATATTGCGACGCTCGACCCGTGCATCGAACGCGTCGAGCAGTTGTGCGCTTTCGGTCATCATGCTCCTCCCGATCAGGAACCGTCGACAAGTTCTTCTGTTATAGTGAAACGATCAGAAGTACTTTTCGCGGGGCCGGACCGTGGAACACCCTGTCGAGTTGAACCTTGGCCAAACCGGGATTCACAACGTCAAACCTGCCAAAAAGTCGCACGGCCTTAACAAAAATTAGATCTGTATCCGGATATTACGCCAGACCGTTCATGGCGCGAGCCGAGCAGATTGCGCTTCGGCCAGATAGACCGCGAACAGCTCGTCGGGATCGCTCCACTGCGCGATCGGCGTCCAGCCGCCCGCCCGCAACAGGATCTTGGCATCGCGGGGGCCGTATTTGTGGCTGTTCTCCGTATGGATGGTTTCGCCCGACGCCATGGCGAAGGGCCGCCCCTCGATGGTGAAATCCACGTCCCGCTCTGCGGCTAGGTGCATCTCGATCCGCGAGCGGTCGTCGTTCCAGATCGCGCGGTGGCGGAAGGCGTCGACCGGGATGGTGCCGTCCAGCTCGCGGTTGATCCGGTCGAGCAGGTTGCGGTTGAACGCCGCCGTCACGCCTGCCGCATCGTCATAGGCGGGGACGAGCACGTCGCTGGACTTGGTCCGGTCCATGCCGATCAGCAGCATCGCCCCCTCGCCCAGCGAGCCGCGCATCGCGCGCAGCAGGTCAGTCGCCATGGCAGGCGTCATGTTGCCGATGGTCGAACCGGGAAAGAAGCCCAGTTTCGGCGCATCCGCCACCACCGCAGGCAGCGCCAGCGGACGCATGAAATCGCCTTCCAGCGGATGGATGGGCAGGTCGGGAAAGGCCTGTTGCAGCCCGCGCGCGGATTCGCGCAGGAAGTCGCCCGAAATGTCGATCGGCACATAGGCCGAGGGTTCGACACAGCGCAGCAGCACCGGCGTCTTGGTCGAGGAGCCCGAACCGAACTCGACCACGGCGCGCCCCTTGCCGACATGCTCCACCAGATCGGGGCACATGGTCTTCAGGATCGCGGTCTCGGTCCGCGTCGGATAATATTCGGGCAGGTCGGTGATCGCCTCGAACAGCTCGGACCCCGTGCGGTCGTAGAGCCAGCGCGCGGGGATGGCGCGCGGGCGGCGCTCCAACCCGGCGAACACGTCCGCGCGAAAGGCAGGGTCAGCCAGCGACATCTGGCCGTCCTCGATTTCGGGCTTCAGCATGATTACAGGTCCTTTGCCAGGCGGACGCCGGTGAACTGCCAGCGCTGATGGGGATAGAAGAAGTTGCGGTAAGAGGCGCGGGCATGGCCACGCGGCGTCGCGCAGCTGCCGCCGCGCAGGACGAACTGCCCGTTCATGAACTTGCCGTTATATTCGCCGACCGCGCCCTCGACGGGGTGGAAGCCGGGATAGGGACGGTACGCGCTACCGGTCCATTCCCAGACGTCGCCGAAAAAGGCCGGGCCGCCGGGCGAGGGGCGCGGCTCGATCGCGCCCGCGCGGTCCAGCTGGTTGCCGCCCGATGCGTCACGCGACGCGGCGGCCGCTTCCCATTCAAACTCGGTCGGCAGGCGCGCGCCCGCCCAGGTGGCAAAGGCGTCCGCCTCGTAGAAGCTGACATGCGTGACCGGCGCGGCCGGGTCGATCGCGCGCCGTCCGTCCAGCCCGAACCGGGTCCAGCCGCCGTCGCGCTGCTCCCAATAGAGCGGCGCGGCGATGCCCTCGCTTTTCACCCAGGCCCAACCGTCCGACAGCCAGAGCCGTGCATCATGATAGCCGCCATCGTCGATGAACTGCATCCATTCGGCATTGGTGACGGTGCGATCGGCCATGGCATGGCCCTGAAGCAACGCCTGGTGACGTGGCCCTTCGCAGTCGAAGGCGAAGCCCTGCCCGTCATGGCCGATCTCGACGATCCCCGTCCGGCCCTCGATCCAGCCGATCGCACCGGGCATCGCGACGGGGGCCTTCGGCTCGGGCGTATAAAGTGCCGGTTCGAGCGGGTTTTCGGAGAACAGGTGCAGGATGTCGGTGACGAACAGCTCCTGATGCTGCTCCTCATGGTGACAGCCCAGCGCCACCAGTTCGCGCGCCTCGGCGGGCAGGTCGGGCAGCGCCGCCAGCAGCGCGGCGTCGACATGGGCGCGATAGGCACGCACCTCGTCCAGCGTCGGCCGGGTGATCATCCCCCGGCGATGGCGCGCGTGACGCTTTCCCTCCGCCTCGTAATAGCTGTTGAACAGGAAGGGGAAACGCGGATCGTGCAGACCATAACCCGGCACATGGTCGCGCAGCACGAAGGTTTCGAAGAACCAGGTGGTATGCGCCATATGCCATTTGGCGGGCGACGCGTCCGGCATCGACTGGACGGTCGCATCGGCATCGGACAATGGCGCGGCCAGCGCCAGGGTCAGCGCACGGACAGAACGATAGCGGGATGCAAGCTCGCTGGCAGGCTCAAGGGTCGCCACAGAGGACGGTATGAGGGTCGGCATTGGGCGCTCCCCGGGACATGGGGAGGCCGGTCGGCCCCTTACCGTACCATGCGCGCCCCTCCTGGAACCCAAAGAACGTCCGATGCGCCGCTTTGGTTCATCGTGCGCGCGGCGACAAAAAGCCAATCGGACAATCGGTTGAGATAGGCGAGCGCGGGCGGGTTGATCGCCTCCTGCTCGGCCAGCGCCACGGCGGCGCGCTCGGCCCGCCTAGCGATGGCGCGCGCCAGATGCAGGTGCGCGGACGCCGCGCTGCCGCCCGGCAGGATGAAGCTGGTCAGCGGCGACAGCGATGCGTTCATCACGTCGATCTCCGCCTCCAGCCGCGCGACCTGTTCGGGCACGATGCGTAGCGCGCCCTCGATCTCGCCGGGCGTGGCGAGGTCCGCGCCCAGATCGAACAGGTCGTTCTGGATCATGGTCAATTGCGCGGCGAGCGGCCCTTCGACCGACAGCAGCGCCACGCCGATCGCGCTGTTCGCCTCGTCCACCTCGCCAATCGCGACCATGCGCGGCTCCGCCTTGGAGCGGCGCGATCCGTCGACCAGCCCGGTCGTGCCTTCGTCGCCGGTGCGGGTGTAGATTTTCGTCAGCTTGACCAAGGGATCAGGTCCGCCCCGCCATGAACAGCAGCAGCACGACGACGGTGATCGCCAGCGCCTGGAAAAAGATGCGCTGCTGCATCATCCGGTTAGACTTCAGCTGCGACGCGGTCGGCCCCTCGCCCTTCGCCTCGGCCGTCGCCTCCTGGAGAAAGGTGATGATGCCGCGCACCAGCGCGACGACGGTGGCGAGCATCGCCGCGATCAGCAGGATCACGAGAAAAGTGGTCATGCCCTTGAGCTTACGCCTCCCCCAGCCGAAATCCAGCAGGAAGCATATTGCGGCGCAGCGCATCGGCCAGCGCGCGGCCATCCTCTCCCGCTTCGCGCATCGCCGCCAGCGCAGGCGCACCGTGCCGCTTGGCCAGGCGCTGGCCGTCCGCGCCGACGATCAGCGGATGGTGGTGATAGAGTGGCGTCTCCAGGTCGAGCAGCCCCTGCAACAGCCGGTGGATATGGGTCGCGTCGAACAGATCGACCCCGCGTACCACGTCGGTCACGCCCTGCGCGGCATCGTCGACCGTCACCGCCAGATGATAGCTGGCGGGCGCATCCTTGCGTGCGAGGATGACGTCGCCTTGGGCGAGCGGATCGGCAGCGACCGTCCCTGCATATTCGTCCTGCCAGCAAAGCGGCCCGGCGCGCTCCACCGCCCGTTTCATGTCCAGCCGCCAGCTATGCGGCTCGCCCATCCGCGCAGCGCGCGTCCCGGGCGACAGATGGCGGCACGTGCCCGGATAGAGCGGCGTCGCCCCATGCGGGGCGGACAGGCTGGCGGCGATTTCGGCGCGGGTGCAGAAACAGGGATAGAGCAGATCGGCCAGCCGCCCCTGTGCCGCCGCGTACAGGCCCAGCCGCTCGGACTGGAAGGACAGTTCGTCCCATTCCAGCCCCAGCCATTCCAGATCGCGCAGGATCGCATCGACATGCTCGGGGCGACTGCGCGTGCCGTCGATATCCTCGATGCGCAGCAGGAAGCGCCCGCCGCTTGTCCGCGCCAGATCGAAGGCGCGTACCGCCGACAGCGCGTGCCCCAGATGCAGCCGCCCGGTCGGGCTGGGCGCGAATCGCGTCACGGGTCGCCCACCGCTCATCGCCCGCCCCCTTGACCGCGATTCACATCCCATGCTGTCATAGTGCGCAGTGTCATAGCCATGTCACGCGCCTGCGCGAAGAGCGTCGGCGTACCACGAAGGGAGGAGCTGTGTTTCATCCCGACCTGATCCGACACCCGGACTCGTGTCCGGCGCTCGTACTGAATGCGGACTATACGCCGCTGTCCTATTATCCGCTGTCGGTCTGGCCCTGGCAGACCGCGGTGAAGGCCGTGTTCCTCGACCGGGTGGATATCGTCGCCCATTATGAGCGCGAGGTGCGCAGCCCGACCGCCAAGGTCAAGCTGCCCTCGGTCATTGCGCTCAAGCAATTCGTGAAGCCGTCGCAATTCCCGGCCTTCACCCGCTTCAACCTGTTCCTGCGCGACCGCTTCTCCTGCCAATATTGCGGATCGCACCGCGACCTGACCTTCGACCATGTCATCCCGCGCGCACAAGGCGGCCGGACGACCTGGGAAAATGTCGTCACCGCCTGTGCGCCCTGTAACCTGAAAAAGGGCGGGCGCACCCCGCGCCAGGCCGCGATGCCGCTGCATATCGAGCCGATCCGCCCGACCAACTGGCATCTGCAGGAACATGGCCGCAGCTTCCCGCCCAATTATCTGCATGAAACATGGCACGACTGGCTCTATTGGGACGTTGAGCTGGAAGCGTAACGAAGCGGGAGTGTCGAATGCGTGGATGGGCAAGAGGCCTGACGAGCCTGGGATTGATGGCACTGGCCGCCACCACCACCGCCTGTGGCAAGAAGGCGGAAAACCGCGCCGAGGCCGACCGTGCCGCCGCCAAGGCAGGCTTCGTGCCGCCCTCCGTCACATCCCGCGTCGACTTCGGCAGCATGATGGCGCGCCGCTTCCGCGAACTGGACCGCGACGGCAACGACATCATCACCGCCGATGAAATGCCCACCACCAATTCGCGCCTGTGGGAGCTGGACCGCAACAAGGACGGCGAGATCACCGAGAGCGAATTCTTCGAGGGGATGCTCGCGCGTTTCGACCGGATGGACCTGAACCGCGACGGTACGGTCACGTCGGAAGAGCGCGAGGCTTCGCGCACCGAACGGCCCGCGACACCCAGCAACCCGGTGGCGACGGGCGCGACCGCGACCCCGCCGGGGAATGCGAACTGAGCGGCAGCCTCGGACACACAGGACCACTGCCGATACCAAGCCTCTCCTTACTCTCCTCCCGCTTATGGAAGAGCCAACGCCTCTGTTTCCTCCCCTTCCGCAGGCGGGAGGGAAGAAAAGTTGAGACATGCGTAATTTCTACGCTTCCGCCTGCCATAATATTATACCAAAATTACATGTCGCGATTGGTTGACGCGCATCCTATTGCGTTGCAGCAATAGCGCCCATGACAATCCTGCCTCCGATCGCCAACAATCCCGACATCCGCTTTCTGGGCGCACAGCTTGGCGATGTGATCCGCCGTTATGGCGGCGACGCGCTGTTCGAGGCGACCGAAGCCATTCGCCGCGCCTCGGTCGATCGCTATCGCGGATTGGGCGAGGACGGATCGGTCGACCTGCAACTGGAGAAGCTGGCGCTCGACGAGACGCTGGATTTCGTGCGTGGCTTCATGCTGTTCTCGATGCTCGCCAATCTGGCCGAGGATCGACAGGGCATTGCGCGCGAGCCGGGCACCGATATTGCCGAGGTGCTGGCGACGCTGTCCGAACAGGGCATCGACCGCGACGCGGCCATGGAGCTGCTGGCGCAGGCGCTGGTCGTGCCGGTGCTGACCGCGCACCCGACCGAGGTGCGGCGCAAGAGCATGATCGACCACCGCAACCGCATCGCCGAATTGCTGGCGATGCGCGACGCCGGCCGTGACGTGACGCCCGACGGCGACGATGTGGAAGCGGCGATCGGCCGCCAGATCGCGCTCCTCTGGCAGACGCGCGTCCTGCGCCGCGAGCGGCTGTACGTCACCGATGAGGTGGAGACGGCGCTGTCTTACTTGCGCGACGTATTCCTCCCCGTCCTCCCCGCGCTCTACCAGCGTTGGGACAAGGCGTTCGGCGCGCGCGTGCCCGCCTTCCTGCGCCCCGGTTCGTGGATCGGCGGCGACCGCGACGGCAACCCCTTCGTCACCGCCGAATCGCTGACCACCGCGCTGGCGCAGGCAGCGGACGCGGTGCTGACCCATTATTGCGAGGCGGTCCACGCGCTGGGCGCCGAACTGTCGATCTCGACCGGCCATGCGCAGGTGGACGAAGCGGTGCTGGCGCTGGCCGATGCCAGCGGCGACGACGCGCTCAGCCGCGCGGACGAGCCCTATCGCCGCGCACTGTCGGGCATCTATGCGCGACTGGCCGCAACCCATCAGCACCTCACCGGCAAGACCCCGCCCCGCCCGGGCAAGCTGACCGGCCAGCCCTATCCCGATCCCAAGGCGCTGCGCACCGATCTGGTCGCGATCGCGCGGGGGCTGGCGGCGCAGGGCGACGGCACGCTGGCGAGCAGCGGCGCACTGGGCCGGCTGATCCGCGCGGTCGAGACGTTCGGCTTCCACCTGGCCACACTCGACCTGCGCCAGAATTCGGCGGTGCATGAGCGCGTCGTCGCCGAACTGCTGAAGGTCGCGGGCGTCGAGGCGGACTATCTGGCGCTCGACGAGGACGCCCGCGTCGCGCTGCTCCGCCGCGAACTCGCCAATGCCCGGCCGCTGTTCAGCCAATATGCGGACTATTCGGACGAGACCCGCTCCGAACTGGCGATCGTCCGGGCCGCCGCCGATGCCCATGCCACATATGGCCCGAAGTGCATCACCAACTATATCGTCTCAATGGGCAAGTCGGTGTCCGACCTGCTCGAAATCAACCTGATGCTGAAGGAATTCGGCCTCTACCGCCCCGGCGCGCCCGCCACCGCCGCGATCATGGCGGTGCCCCTGTTCGAGACGATCGAGGATCTGGAAGCCGGGCCGGAGATCATGCGCGCCTATTTCGCGCTGCCGGAGATCGCCGCGATCGTCCGCGCCCGCGGGCACCAGGAAGTGATGATCGGCTATTCGGACTCGAACAAGGATGGCGGCTACCTGACCTCCACCTGGTCGCTGTCCAAGGCGTCGAGCGCCTTCCGCCCGGTCTTTGATGAGGCGGGCGTGCGGATGCAGCTGTTCCATGGCCGCGGCGGCGCGGTGGGGCGTGGCGGCGGCAGCGCCTTCGCCGCGATCCGCGCCCAGCCGCACGGCACGGTGCAGGGCCGTATCCGCATCACCGAACAGGGCGAAGTGATTGCGGGCAAATACGGCACGCGCGACTCGGCACTGACCAATCTGGAAGCCATGGCCTCCGCCACCCTGCTCGCCAGCCTGGAACCCGACCGGCTGTCGGCCGCGGACACCGCGCGCTTTACCGCGGCGATGGAAGAGCTGTCGGCCACTGCCTTCACCACCTATCGCGCTCTGGTCTACGGGACCGAGGGCTTCCGCACCTTCTTCCGCCAGATGACCCCGATCGCGGAAATCGCAGGGCTGAAGATCGGCAGCCGCCCGGCCAGCCGCAAAAAGTCCGACGCGATCGAGGATTTGCGCGCCATCCCCTGGGTGTTCAGCTGGGCGCAGGCACGCGTGATGCTGCCCGGCTGGTTCGGCGTCGGCACCGCGATCGCGCAGTTCGAGGACAAGGCGCTGCTCGCCGAGATGGCGAAACACTGGCCCTTCTTTGCCGCGACGCTGGCGAATATGGAGATGGTGCTGGCCAAGTCCGACATCGGCATCGCGCGGCGCTATGCGGGTCTGGTCGAGGACGAAACCTTACGCGACACGATATTCGGGCGGATCCATGACGGCTGGCACCGCGCGCGCGACGGCCTGCTGACCGTGACCGGGCAGACGCGGCTGCTGTCAGACAACCCGGCACTGGAGGCGTCGATCCGCCTGCGTCTGCCCTATATCGAGCCGCTGAACCTGCTGCAGATCGAACTGATGAAGCGGCACCGCGCGGGCGAGGACGATCCGCGCATCGGCGAGGGCATCCTGTTGTCGATCAACGGCATCGCCACGGCATTGAGGAACAGCGGGTAACATGGCCGATTTCATCGTCCATTACGAAGGCGGCCTGCGCTGTCATGTCGCCCATCCTGACAATGGCGCGGTGCTGGTCATGGACGCCTCGCAGGAGCTGGGCGGGCGGGGCGAGCATTTCTCGCCCAGCGACCTGTTGTCGGTGTCGCTGGGCGGCTGCGTGCTGAGCATCATGGCGATGGCGGGGCGGGTCGCCGGGCTGGAACTGGCGGGCGCGACCGCGACCGTCACCAAGGCGATGGGCAACGCCCCGCGCCGGATCACGACGCTGGGCGTGACGGTCCGGGTGCCGGGACGGTATGACGCCGCCCAGCGTAAAAGGCTGGAAGCCGCGGCCGCAGCCTGCCCGGTTCATGCGGTGCTGGGAATCGATGCGCCGATCACGATCCTCTGGGACGACTGACCCCATCCGATATGCCGCAGCCTGAGCAAGGTTACCGCCCGACATGGTCCCAATATCCACCGTCACCCCATGCCAGGTATATCCGGGCATGAGGTGATCGGGCTTTACAGAAACGCCTTGGTTATTGTTTCGGTCATCAGATCCGCTTTTGTCTGCATGTCTTTCAGGGAAAGAGAGTTGGAGATCAGGGAAACCGTCACCCCCTGGCGTTTACCGATCCACATATCGGTAACCCGGGCGCCCTTGCCCGGTGTCGCGTAAAACGACCGACTCAATGCGCCTCCGTTTATAACGGCGGCCGTTTCCGCATCGGGAAATCCAATGGTAACCGTTCCGCCGATCGGAGCGGCAACATCAAGATACGTTACGACTGCGGAAAATTGCGGGCATTTGTAGAGATCGCTCAGGCCGTTAGTGACATCAGACCCTGTCAACTTCACACCCATCGGAATACGGTCGATTCGACGACACCCAGGATAGGGCTCCATAGGCAGTGGCTGAGGATTGGGCTTGAAACCACCACGCGCCATGTCTCGACCCAGCGCTATCTGTTCACGAATGACGGCATTTTCATCGACGTCACTTGAACGACTTGGCGCCAAAGGCCTTTGTGCGCTTGACGGGGAGCGCCGTTCGTTTTGGATCTCGGCTTGAGAGTTGTGAAGAGATGGACCGCTGGAAGACCGCTCGATTACCGCTCCCTCAGGCCTGATGTCACCACCAGATATGATCGAGGCCTGCAGCGCTATGACGAAGATCAGCATGCTCATGTCCGTGCTCCATTGCATGATTCTCTAGGCTTGGATGCTCTGGTAATACCACATGGACCGTTACATGACCTTACATGCACAGACTGACCATAGCTATTCGTCGGATTACCAAGATAGTGCTTTGTTTCAATACTCGAAGCTCCGGTCGACATATCCCAATGCACCCGCCGGGTTTGCCGCTCCGATTTGTTATAGCTCTGAGTAAAGTTAAAATTGAAAGTCACTAGAATTTGTAGCGACATATCCCAGTGCGTATAATTTGATGAGCTATCCGCATAAACGTAGCCACAATCAACATTCGAAGAAAAATCCACCCCCTCCCATCGCGCTGTCTGTTGCGCATTGACGGGGCCGGAAAAGCACATCAAAGCCGAAGCCATTACCATAAAACGATTTATCATAGATCCCCCAAATCTTTGATTCCTCTTTTTATTAACAATGCATTGCCACATTAATACAGCACTTTGTTGTCATCAACAACAAGGATGATGCACGGCGTTATTATTCAAATATTTCCTGATTTATTGTTCAGATTCATAACGCTAATTAATTCAATAAAATTTATAAATTAGAGAATAACCGAGTAATGACGAACCAATTTCCCCAATTACGAATCCCCAAACCGCAAATATCTCGGCCAGGTAAATATACCCGAATGAAGATTGGGAGCATGATGACATCAGCTTGATCCACCCCTCCCCTTCAGGGGAGGGGCAGGGGGTGGGGCCTTTCCGCAAACGCCGGGCCTGTGGCGATGCCCTACCCCAACCCCTCCCCTGAAGGGGAGGGGCCAGGCTCGGTTCGATCCCATATCGTTGTGCTCCAGGACCACCCCGGAGCAAGGGTTTCAGACGCGCTTATGCCAGCGCGAGCGTCGGCTCGCCGCGTTCATGGGCGAGCAGCCATTGCTTCACGGCCAGCCCGCCCGCGAAGCCCGTCAACGTCCCGTTCGCACCAATCACCCGGTGGCACGGCGTCACGATCGACAGCGGGTTGCGCCCGTTCGCCGCCCCCACCGCGCGCGATGCCCCCGGCCGGCCGATCGCGGTGGCGAGCGCGGCGTAGCTGCGTGTTTCGCCATATGGAATGGCGTTCAAGCCCGTCCACACCGCCTTCTGAAACGCGGTGCCTTCGGGGTCGAGCGGCAGGTCGAACACGCGGCGTCCTCCCGCGAAATATTCGGACAGCTGACACACCGCTTGCGTCAGTACCGCATGCGCCGGATCGTCGCGACGTTCGGGCAGCGTCACCCGCCCGACCCGCTCGTCGGCCCACAGGACGGCGCGCAGGCCATGCCCGCTTGCCACGAGGGTCAGCTCGCCCACCGGCGAGGCCATGGTGCATTCGCTCAACATGGGGAGCATCCTAACCGATGATCGCCCCGGATACGTCCCGCTTCTTGCGGTCAAAGCCGGAAGAAGGGCGCGGCGATCTCTGGCGTGACACGGAGCAACCGGCCGGTGGCGCGGTCGATCAGCGCCCAGGTCGTCACCGCCTCCACCTTTACCCGCCCCCCGGCATCCAGAAAGCGGACATGCCGGTCGAAGCGCGCGCCCTTGGGCGGATTGGGCACCCAGGTCTCGGCCGTCACCGTCTCGCCCGCCACGACATTGCCGCGATAGTCGATCTCGTGCCGCGTCACGACCCAGACATGGGCGGCGGCATGTTCGGGGGGCACGACGGCTTCCCAATGCGCGCCCGCGATCGCCTGAATCCACTGGACCCAGACGGCGTTGTTCACATGGCCCAGCTCGTCGATATGCTCACGGAGGGCGGTGAAGGTCTTGGTGAAGCGGCTCATGCCTGTTCGTCCGATTCCCTGTATCGCTGCCACAATGCGCGCACGCCCCAGCCGATCGCGGCGGCGACCATCACCAGTCCGGCCGCCATCAGGATATGCGGCAGCGTGGGGCGGTAGCGCGCGGCGAGTTCGTGAAACGCCTCGCCGAACAGATAACCGATACCGGTGAAGATCGCAGCCCAGCACAGGGCGGATGCCGCATTGACCGCGACGAACAACCGCGTCGACACATGGCTGGTGCCCAGCGCCACCGGGCTGATCGTGCGCAGCCCGTAGAGGAAGCGAAAGGCGAAGATGAAGCCGACCGGATAACGCTCCATCAGCCTGGTCACGCGGGCATAGACCCGCCGCTTGCGCAACTTGCTCACCCAGCGCCCGTCGCGCGCCCGCCGGCCGATGGTGAAGAAGACCTGGTCCGCCAGGAACGAGCCGATCGCGGCGGCGAGGAAGGCGGCGGGCCAGCCGATCAGCCCCTGGTGCGACAGGATACCCCCCGTCACGACCGCCGTCTCGCCCTCCAGCCCGGCACCGAGCGCGATGGCCGCGACGCCGTAGCGCGCGACGATCGCCTCTATGCTCAGGATTCGACTCCCATCTGCCACAGGATGAAGGCGTGCTCCTCGGCCCCTTCGCGCAAGCTCTCGAACCGGCCCGACTTGCCGCCATGCCCTGCGCCCATATTGGTCTTGAGCAGCAGCAAATTGTCGTCGGTCTTGGTCGCGCGCAATTTGGCGGCCCATTTGGCGGGCTCCCAATAGGTGACGCGCGGGTCGTTCAGCCCGCCCGAGATGAATAGCGGCGGATAGGCTTGGGGCCGGACATTGTCATAGGGGCTGTAGCTGCGGATCAGCTCGAACGCCGCCTTGTCCTCGATCGGGTTGCCCCATTCGGGCCACTCGCCCGGCGTCAGCGGCAGCTCGGCGTCCATCATCGTGTTGAGTACGTCGACGAACGGCACGTCCGCGATCACCGCGCCCCACAGCTCGGGATCCGAATTGACCACCGCGCCCATCAGTTCGCCACCCGCCGAACGGCCCGCAATGGCGATCTGGCCCTGGCTGGTCCAGCCACCGTCGATCAGCCCCTTCGCCACGTCGACGAAATCATGGAAGGTGTTGGTCCGCTTTTCCAGCTTGCCGTCCAGATACCACTGCTGACCCAGATCGTCGCCACCGCGGATATGCGCGATGGCATAGGCGAAACCGCGGTCGAGCAGGCTCATACGGCCCGTCGAGAAGCCCGGCGGAATCGCATAGCCGTAGGCGCCGTACGCATAGAGGAACAGCTTGCCCGACCCGTCGCGCGGGCAGTCCCTGGGGTAGACGATCGACACCGGCACCATCGTCCCGTCGCGAGCAGGAATCTTCAGCCGCTCGGTCCGATACTTGTCCGCGTCATAACCCGACGGGATGTCCTGCACCTTCAGCACGGTCAGGCTGCCGGTCGCCACGTCATAGTCATAGACGGTGCCCGGCGTGACCATCGATTCATAGCCGAGCCGCAGGATCGACACGTCATATTCGGGATTGTCGCCCAGGCCCGCCGTATAGCTCGCCTCGGGAAAATCGATCCGCTGGGGAACGGTCGGCGTGTCGTAGCGATGGATGGCGATCCGGTCCAAACCGTCCTCGCGCCCCTCGACCACGAAGAAGTCCTTATAGCACTCCACCCCGGTCATGTAGAAATGCGGGTTGGGACCGATCAGCTCGTGCCACTCGCCGGGATTGTCGATCGAGGCGGTGCACAGGCGGAATTGCGGGTCCACGTCATTGGTGTGGATGAACAGCGTGCCGTCATGCTCGTCCACGTCGTACTCGCGCCCCTCCTTGCGGGGCGCGACCAGGATCGGCTCGGCAAAGACATTATCGGCCGGGAGAAGCCGCACCTCGCTGGTGACGTGGTCTCCGGTCGCGATCACGATCCAGTTGCGCGCAGAGGTCTCGGCGACGGCGACGCGGTAGCCTTCGTCATCCTCGTGGAACAACTCGACATCATCCTCGACGGCCGTGCCCAGCTTGTGGAAACGCGCATTGTCGGTGCGCCACTGCGCATTCGCCACGCCGTAGAGAAAGCCGCTGTCGTCGGCGACCCAGACGATCTCGGACAACATGCCGGGGATGACGTCGGGCAGGTGTTCGCCGGTGGTCAGGTCCTTGACCCGCACCTCGAACCGTTCGGAGCCATTGTCGTCGATCGCATAGGCCAGATAGCGGCCATTGTTGCTGATCGAGAAGGCACCCAGCCGGAAATATTCCTTGCCCTCGGCCAGCGCGGGTTCGTCGAGCAGCAGCTCGTCGGCGCCACCCGCAACCGGCTTGCGCCACCATTTGCGATATTGTCCGCCGGTCTCGAACGCGGTCCAGTAGAGCCAGTCGCCATCCTTTTGGGGCACGGAGGATTCATCCTCCTTGATCCGGCCCTTCATCTCTTCATACAGCCGGTCGATCAGCGGCTGGCGCGGGGCCATCACCGCCTCGAAATAGGCGTTCTCCGCCTCGACATAGGCGAGAACGTCCTTGTCCTCGACCTCCGGATAGGCGGGGTCCTTCAGCCAGGCATAGGGGTCGGTGATGGTGATCCCGTGTGCGGTGAAGCTGTGGGGACGGGTCTGAGCAATGGGCGGCGTCGGCGCGGCGGGTTCGGTCATCGCCCGGATGTAGCTAGGCTTACGCCCCGCCGGAAGGGGTGGGCCAAGGTTTCTCCCACGCTCTTGCCCCCGTTACCCCTATCCCCAACGGCCGTTCACGCTGAGCGAAGTCGAAGCGCACGTCCCGCGCTTGGCCAAGACGGGTTCCCCGTGGCCTTCGACTTCGCTCAGGCTGAACGGTTGCTCGGGTTACTTGGCCTTCCACCCATCGGCCAGCGTCCAGCGATCCCGCCAGTGCATCACCGGCGTCTCGCCCTCCCATTCCACCGGCAGCCACACATAGCGCCCGTCGATCGCATTTTCCGGCCGCCAGCGATCGGCCATGAAGATGAAGCGCGGCTCAGCCCCCGGACGCTCGGGCGGTAGCGGCAGGACGGAGGTCGATTGCGAGTGGAAGGTCGTCTTCCGGTCCTCCTCGCTCCCGCGCACCGGATTGCCCAGCGAGCGCCACGGTCCCGTCACCCGGTCCGCGACATAGACCCGCCCCGGATTGGGCCGCCAGCCGGTCAGGCCGGAGGCGAACATGTAATAACGCCCCTTGGCCTTGAAGAGCGCAGGCGCCTCGTTCCCGCCATCGGGCAGCGCGCGGACATAATAGCCGTCATGGCTCGTCCAGTCGGGGGCCAGCCGGGCGATCTGGAGCGTGGCATTCTCTTCCGACGCATAGACATGCCAGGCGGTGTCGCCATCGACGAAGATCGTCATGTCGCGCGCCATCTGCCCGCCGGGCATGTCCTGGGCCAGCTTGGTGTCCGGCGCCTTGTCCCCTGCGGTCGCATTGGCGGGCCAGATGCCCGGATTGACCCTCCCCGCGCGCAGGAAGCGGAACGGTCCCTGCGGTCGGTCGGCCACCGCGACGCCCGCCTGCGCCGCGCCGTAACCGCGTCCCTTCAGCTCCAGATGGAACCACATCACGAATTTGCGGGTGCGGGGGTTATAGACGACCTTGGGCCGCTCCAGGATACAGCCGCGCGTGATCGGACTGTCGGGATCGTCCGATACGGGCAGCGCCACCCCCTCGTCGCGCCAGTTCACCAGATCGGCCGAGCTATAGGCATGGACGCCGACCAGCGCGGTATTGCCCGCCTCGCCCGCCGTCTTGTGCTCCCCATGCCACCACCAGCGCCCGCCATGACGCAGCAGGCCGCCGCCATGCGCATTGATCGCGACGCCGTTCGTATCGTTCCACACCTCGCCGGGGTGAAACGCATCCGGCTGTGCCGCGCGTGCCATAGCGCCACCCGCCAGCGCCGCCGCGCCCGCCCCCACCAGGATACTTCGCCTGTCGATCGTCATGCAAACCCCTCCCAAGTCAGTCGCTCCAGATCGTATATCATCAGACAAATCGATCAAGCCCCCCACAGGCTCGACGCTGTGCGGACGGAGGGCTAGACCGGCCGCGTTTCCCATTGCTGTCAGGCCGTTCCATGTCCCATTCCGCCCGCCTTGCCGCCCTTCGTGCTGAACTGACCGCGCAAGGGTTAGACGGTTTCGTCGTGCCGCTGACCGACGAGCATATGAGCGAATATGTTGGCGACTATGCGCAGCGGCTTGGCTGGCTGACCGGGTTCGGCGGCTCGGCGGGGTCGGCGGTGGTGCTCAGCGACAAGGCCGCGATCTTCACCGACGGGCGCTATACCCTTCAGGTGCGCGAGCAGGTGTCGGGCGAGGACTATGCCTATATCCCGGTGCCGCAGGACAGCGTGGCGGGCTGGCTGGGGCGCGAGACGGCGGCAGGGCAGCGGATCGGATACGACCCGTGGCTGCATACGCGCCAGCAGGTCGCCGACATGGCCGCCGCGCTGGCCGACCGGGATGCCGAGCTGGTCGCGGTCACGTCCAACCCGATCGACGCGATATGGACCGACCGCCCCGCCCCCTCGCCTGCCGGCTTGCGCGTGCAGGACGACGGAATCGCCGGCGAAAGCTCGGCCGCCAAGCGGGCGAAGATCGGCGAATGGCTGGCCGAGCAGCGTGCCGATGCGGTGGTGCTGTCGGCGCTGGATTCGATCGCCTGGACCCTCAACGTGCGTGGCACCGATGTCGCGCATACGCCGGTCGCCCTGTCCTATGCGATCGTCCATGCCGACGGCGAAACCGATCTGTTCGTAGCACCCGAGAAGATCACGCCCGAGGTGCGTGCGCATCTGGGCAATGCGGTGCGGCTGCACGACCGTGCCGCGTTCGAGGGCTATCTGGGCGGTTTCGCAGGCAGGCGCGTCGTCGCCGACCCCGAACGCGCGGTGGCGGCGATCGCACAAGCGCTGGAGGCGGGCGGGGCCAAGGTGCTGGGCTTGCGCGATCCGGTCGTGCTGACCAAGGCGATCAAGAATGCGGCCGAAGTCGCCGGGCACCGTGCCGCCTCGGTGCGCGACGGCGCGGCGATGGTGAAGTTCCTGCACTGGGTCGAGCGCGAATGCCCCAGGGGCGGGCAGACCGAACTGTCCGCCGCCGCGCAGTTGCTGGCGTGCCGCGAGGCGACCGGGCTGCTCAAGGACACCAGCTTTTCCACCATCTCGGCGACCGGCGCACATGGCGCCAGCCCGCATTATCACGTCACCGAGGAATCGAATGCGGCCATCGAGTTGGGTCAGCTCTTCCTGATCGATTCCGGCGGGCAATATCAGGACGGCACCACCGACATCACCCGCGTCATGCCGATCGGCGAGGCCACGGACGAGATGCGCGACCGCTTCACCCGCGTGCTGAAGGGGCATATCGGCCTCGCCACGGCGGTCTTCCCGGACGGGACGTTGGGCGGGCATCTGGACTCGCTGGCGCGGCGGCCGCTCTGGGAGGTCGGGCTGGATTATGCCCATGGCACCGGCCACGGCGTCGGTGCCTATCTGTCGGTGCATGAGGGGCCGCAGCGTATCGCCGCGCCCAACTATCCCGGCGGTGCGGCGATGGAGCCGCTGCGGGCAGGCATGATGCTGTCCAACGAGCCCGGTTATTACAAGGCGGGCGAATATGGCATCCGCATCGAGAATCTCGTGCTGGTCGAACCGCGTGCGATTCCGGGCGCGGACCGGGACATGCTGGGCTTCGAGACGCTGACCCTTTGCCCGATCGAGCGCACGCTGATCGTTCCTCAGTTGCTGACTTCGGGAGAGCGGGACTGGCTCAACGCGTACCATGCGCGGGTGGCGGAGGTTCTGGCGCCGGAACTGGAGGGCGCGGATCGCGACTGGCTGCTGGAGAAATGTGCGGCGATCTGATTTTTGTTCACGCGAAGCCGCGAGGCCGCGAAGAGAAAGAAGGTTGGTTCGCGCGGAGGCGCGGAGACGCGGAGGTGTCTCGCTCGCCGCGCCAGCGGCCCTCTTATAGCGAGCGCTGACGATAGAGAGCGCTGCGCGCGTTGCTATTGCGATAACATGAGATGGACTCACCCCTCCCCTTCAGGGGAGGGGCCGGGGGTGGGGCGCTGCCGCAAGCGTCACGTTCGCGGCGATGCCCCACCCCAACCCCTCCCCTGAAGGGGAAGGGCTCGACCAGGCTCAAGGTCACGTCGTCACAGTCTAACTCTCTGCGCCTCTGCGCGAACAAACCCTATTCTCCGCGTCTCCGCGTCTCCGCGTGAAATCAATCTTCGCGTCATCGCGGCTTCGCGTGAACAAAAACGCCGCGCAGGAGGGAACTCCCACGCGGCGTTTTGCGCGCCTCCAGCGACACAGGAACTGGACCCCGGCCTTCGCCGGGGAACAGGTCTTTCCTTTATCGCCCGAGCAGCACCCGTGCCTGGCCAGCGATCTGGGCCAGCATCGCGGCGTTCGGTTGGGCGGCCAGGCGCGCCCGGTCGATCACCGCCTTGAACTGGCCGACACGCGCCGCATTGCGCTCCAGCCATGCCTCGACCGCCGCTTCGGGGTCGGTCGCGCCCGCACGGCCCAGGAAGTCGAGCCGCTGCTGCTGGAAGTCGCGCGCCAGCCCTGCGATCAGCAGCCGTTCCCACGGATCGCTCGGGCTGATCCGCGCCGCCTGCCCCTGCGCCCAGTCGAGGCCCAGCGCCTGACCCAGACGGGTAAAGGCATGGGTCAACCGCGTCTCATCGAGCGACAGGCGCTGGCCCAGATCGGCCAAGCCGACCGCGCCGTCGAGTTCCGACACGCGCACCACCTGTGCCGCGAGATCGGCGGGCGCACCCGCCTCCTCCAGCGCGGCGACGACCCGCGCGCTCTGCGCCTTGGCCTCGTCGCGCAGCAGGGCGGGCGTTTCCGCCGCCAGCCGTTCGATACCCGGCTGCAACCGCTCCAGCGCCGCGCCGGGTGATGTGCCCGCAGGCATGGACCGCAGCAGGTCGGCGATCTGCGAACGGGTGGCGCGTGCCACTTCGTCGAACAGCGCGATGCGCGCCGCCTCGGGCATCGCCGCCGTCTCGATCGCGGTCCACAGACCGTTCAGGTCGAACAGCCGCTCGACCACGACGAACATCGCCGCGATGTCGGCCATGGCCGCGCCCTCTTCCTCCGCCAGCTCGAACGGGTGGAGGATGCCCATCCGGTTGACGATCCGGTTGGCGAGCTTGGTCGCGACGATCTCGCCGCGCAGGCGATGCTGGTCGATGGCCTCGCCAAATTGCTCGCGCATCGCGGGCGGAAAGGCCGCGTGCAGATCGGCGCGCAGTTCGTCGTCGAGCGCCAGCGGACTGGTTTCGATCGCGTCCTGGAGCGTCAGCTTGGCGGTTGCCAGCAGCACTGCCAGTTCGGGCCGGGTCAGCGCGATGCCGTCCTGCCCGCGCCGCAGCAGCACATCGTTGCTGCCCAGCCCCTCGACCGCGCGGTCGAGCCGCCCGGCGCTCTCGAAGATTTCGATGACGCGGACATAGCTGGGCATCGCGCCCGCGCCGTCCGCCTCGGCGATCGACAGGCCCAAGGTCTGGAGGCGGTTATCCTCCAGCACGATATGCGCGACGTCTTCGGTCATCGAGGCGAGCAGCGTGTTGCGGTCGTCCTCCGCCAGGCGGCCCTCGATCATCTCGCGGTTGAGCGCGATCTTGATGTTGACCTCGTTGTCCGAGCAGTCGACGCCCGCCGAATTGTCGATGAAGTCGGTGTTGATCCGCCCGCCGCGCTCGGCAAAGGCGATGCGCGCGGCCTGGGTGACGCCCAGGTTCGCGCCCTCGCCAATGGCGGTGACACGCAGATCCTCGGCATCGACGCGCAGCCGGTCATTGGCCGGATCGCCGACCTGGACGTTATTCTCGGCCGCCGCCTTGATGTAGGTCCCGATGCCGCCGAACCACAGCAGGTCGGCCGGAGCCTTCAGGATCGCGGAGATCAACGCCGCCGGCTCCAACGAGGTCGCGGTGATGCCCAGCGCCTCGCGGATTTCGTCCGACAGCGGGATGGTCTTGGCCGAACGCGGGAAGACGCCGCCGCCGGGCGAGATCAGGCTGGTGTCGTAATCCGCCCAGCTCGACCGGGGCAAAGCGAACATGCGCGCCCGCTCGTCCCAGCTCGTCGCGGGATCGGGGTTCGGATCGAGGAAGATGTGGCGATGGTCGAACGCAGCGACCAGCTTGATCGCCTTGGACAGCAGCATCCCGTTGCCGAACACGTCGCCCGACATGTCGCCGCAACCGACCACCCGGATGGGTTGCGTCTGCACGTCCACACCCCGCTCGGCGAAGTGGCGCTGGACCGAAACCCAGGCGCCCTTGGCGGTGATGCCCATCGCCTTGTGGTCGTAACCCTGGCTGCCCCCGGAGGCGAAGGCATCGCCCAGCCAGAAGCCACGCTCCAGCGCCAGCGCATTGGCGACGTCGGAGAAAGTCGCGGTGCCCTTGTCGGCGGCGACCACGAAATAGGGGTCTTCGCCGTCCAGCACGCGCACGCCGTCCGGGTGCACCACCGCGCCCTCGACGATATTGTCGGTGATCGACAGCAAGGCGCGGATGAACACGCGGTAGCTTTCCTTGCCCTCGGCGGCCCAGCCGTCGCGGTCGGTGACGGGCGAGGGCAGCTGCTTCGGGTAGAAACCGCCCTTGGCACCGGTCGGCACGATGACGGCGTTCTTCACCCGCTGCGCCTTCATCAGGCCCAGGATCTCGGTGCGGAAGTCGTCGCGGCGATCCGACCAGCGCAGGCCGCCACGCGCGACGGGTCCGGCGCGCAAATGGATGCCCTCGACGCGGGGGCTGTAGACCCAGATTTCGCGCCACGGCAGCGGCGCCGGGAGCCCCGGGATCTGATGGCTGTCCAGCTTGAACGCCAGCGCTTCCTTGCCCGCCTCGGCAAAGGCGTTGGTGCGCAGCGTGGCCGCGATCATGTCGCGGAAGCTGCGCAGGATGCGATCGTCGTCGATCGCCGACACCGCGTCGAGGCCCGCCGCAATCGCGGCATCTGCAGCGGCGATATCGCCGGTCGCCTTCGGGTCGTGCGCCGCCGTGAACCGCTCGATCAGCGCCGTCGCCAGCCTGGGCGCGCGGCGCAGCGCGTCGACCACCGTGGTCAGGCCATAGGGAAGCCCCGCCTGGCGCAGATAGCGGAACCAGGCGCGGAACAGCACCACCGCCTGCGGGCTGAGACCTACATCGACGATCAGGCGGTTGAAGGCGTCATTCTCCGCCTTGCCCTCCAGCACGGCGGCGATCGCGCCCTCCAGAACCGCCGCGCCCTTGGGCTCGGTGGTCGCCTCGGTCTCGACGATGAAGTCGTGGACGAACGGATCGGCATCGTCGCGCAGTCGTGTCGGCAACTCGCCGATCACGCGGAAGCCGAAATTCTCCATCACCGGCACCGCGTCCGACAGGGGCAGCGCGCCGTTCAGCTTGTAGATCTTCAGCTGGCGATCCTGGCCCGGCTGGACCGGGAACAGGCGGACCGAACGGCTCGACTCATTCTCCAGCGACGCCAGCCGCAGAATGTCCGCCGCCGCTTCCGAGGCATCGCTGACATTGCGGTAATTGGTCGGGAAGCCATTGGCCCAGCGCAGCGCCAGGCGGGCCGCGCGGGGCGCGGGCACCTGCTCGGCCAGCGCGGCCTCGACATCGGGCATCCAGCCGCGCACCATCTTGCGCAGCCGCTCCGACAGCGCCGCCGTGTCGGGCAGGCGGCCGTCCTGGCGCAGGTCGATGGTGTAGCGGATCAGCGCGACGACGCCGTCCTCCAGCGCGATCGACCAGTTGAGCAGCGAGCCGTTCGCCGCCTCGCCCAGCATCTCGCCGATGGCGACACGCCGCGCGGTGGTCAGTTCGTCGCGCGGCAGCCAGACGAAGGCGAACAGATGCCGCTGCAACACCGAGCGGATCAGCACCAGCTCGGGCCGCGGACGGTCGGCCAGCGACATGGCGGTCAGCGCCAGCTGTTCCAGCGCCTCACCCGGAAACGCCGTGACCAGATCATGCGGCAGCGCGGTCAGCGCATGGGTCAGCGCCTTGCCGGTATGGCCGCGCGGATCGAACCCGAACTTGGCCTGCAGCGCGGCGAGGCGCGTGCGCAGCACCGGCACTTCATGCGGCGGGCTGGCCAGCGCGGCGCTGGTCCACAGCCCGGCATGGATCGACAGGCCGACGACGCGGCCCCCTTCCATCACCGGCACCAGCACCAGGTCCAGCGGCACCGAGCGATGCACGGTCGAGATCGCATTGGACTTGAGCAGCAGCGGCGCCGCCCCGCCCTCGACGAAATAATCCAGCGCGCGCTGGCGCGACGTCTCGGCGAGCAGCGGCACCTTGTGCGGGGTGCGCGCGACGCCGAGCGCGGGGGCGTCGCGGCCGTCCTCGAACCACTTCTCATGGCCCAGCAGCGTCAGCTTGCCGCCCAGGAACCACAGGAGCAGCGCCGCGCCCTCGCCATTCTTCTCGCCCAGCGTCGTCGCATCGGCGGCCAGTGCATCCTGCAATCCCGACCAGTCGGCCACCGCCGCGCGAACATCGGTCAGCACGGCGCGCAGATCATCGACCAGCCCGCGCCGGTCGCGCGCATCGGCGCGTTCCATTTCCAGATAGATGAAGGATTCGGACTTTCCGCCCGTGCCGATCGCCTGAAGCTGTCCCTCGGCATCGCGGGTGACGGGCAGGACGGGGTGGATCACCCGGTCGATCGCGATACCGTCCGCGCCGACCATCGCCGCGATCGAATCGACCAGGAAGGGCATGTCGTCATTGACGATCGCCAGCCGCATCCGGCGGTGCGTGTCGTCGCCCGACATCGGCTCCAGCGCAATGGAAGGCTCGCCGGGCGAGCGCTGCTGGGCCACCTCCGCGACGAAGGCCGCCGCAGCAGCCACCTCCGCGGGGCCGAACCCCTGCAACTCCGCCGGAAGGGCGCCCTGGGTCAGCCGCGCGGCAATCGCGTCGGCCATCGGATGCGACATATTCGGTGCCATGGCGGTAAGTCCTAGGCCGGGCTTTCGCGCCGCTCAACCCTCTGCACCGAGAGAAAAGATGTTGCGCCGCAGCGCAATTTTCATTGCGAAGCGCGCAATACCCTTTCGGCCAAGCGTGCGTCGCCGACCACCGTCCCGCTGATAGAAACGCTACCATCCTCCGCCACGCGGCCGACCATCACCACGGGGGTCCCCGGCTGCGCATCGGTTGGCCATGATATGGTAGCGATAGTCCTGGCCTCCTCCCCGCTGGAGGACGGGGCTGCGTTCCACAGCGCGGCGGCCGAACCCGGCGGCGGCGCCTTGATCTCCCCCGCGGCGGAATCCATCAGCTCCGAATCGAGCGCCGCCTGCAACAGCGGATCGGCCAGTTCCTTCCAGCTGAGGACGCCGTGGATGAAGTCGATCATCAACCCGTCGGACGAATAGGGCAGCAATATGCCACGATACAGCGTCATGCGCCCGCGCGCGTTGACGAACTCGGCCTCGAACCCGGCCGGTGCCTGATCGGCCAGCACATGGTCGAAATGCCGGGTCAGCCGGGCCAGCAGCGACTCCCCGGGCAATTCCCCGATCCGCGCCGGTCGCGCCGCCGTGCCGCATTCCTCGCGCAGCGCCTGGCCGATATAGGCGATGGCCGGGTCGATCCGGTCGCCGCGAAAATCCAGCAGCACCGAATTGGCGGCGAAATCGCCGATCGCCTCGGTATCCAGCGCCCGGATCGAGGGAAACCGCGCCTCCCCCGACAGCGAGACCCAGTGGTGATAGGCCCGTGCATGAAGCCGCCGCTCCACCGCGCCCAGCCGCGACAGCGCATCCTCCGCCCCGCCCGCGATTTCGCCTGCCGGACGAGCCGAAACGGGATCCCGGGGATTTTGCGGTTCGCGGTCCATGACGGTCTTCCTGGTCATGATCCTGTCATGCCCCGACATCGTTAACCACAGGTGAAGATCGCCCCACCCGCACACAAGCCGCTTGCCAGCCCCCCACCGACCTGTTAAGCGCCCCCACCTGACCGGACACCAGCCGGTTCACGAGACGGGCCGCTTTAGCTCAGCTGGTAGAGCATCGCATTCGTAATGCGGGGGTCACAGGTTCGAGTCCTGTAAGCGGCACCATCACGTCCCCGGAACAAACCTGGAAAACCGCAGAAATCTGCGGTAAACTGCCTCTCGGCGGTCCCGTGAAATCTCATTATGTTCCGCCGTGGCCCACTCAAAAGGGGCCACGAATCATGGGGCCACGAACGTTGCAGGAGGCGTGGCCCCATGCTTACGGTTGTGCAGATTCGGGCGCTGAAACCGGCAGAGCGTCCCTACAAGGTGGCCGATTCGGACGGCCTGTATCTACTGGTGCAGCCATCCGGCGCCCTGCTCTGGCGCTTTCGCTACCGGTGCTGCGGCATCGAGCGCAAATTATCGCTGGGCAGTTTCCCCGATGTCACCTTGATGCAGGCGCGCCGGAAGCGCGACGAGGCCAAGGCCGAACTCGATGACGGGATCGACCCTGTGGAGGAAAAGCGCCAGCGGCGACTGAAGGCCGAACTCGCCGCGCAGACAACTTTCGCCCTGGTGGCGGAGGAATATATCCAGAAGATGGAGCGTGAGGGACGTTCCCCCGCCACCATCAAGAAGGCGCGCTGGTTCCTCGAACTCCTCGATGGCATCGCCAAGCGTCCGATTGCAGCGATCACCCCGCATGAGCTTCTCGACGTGCTGAAGCGGGTCGAGCGTCGCGGGCATCATGAGACGGCGCTTCGGCTACGCTCCTTTGCCGGCCGTGTCTTTCGCTATGGTTTCGCGACCCTGCGCACCGAGCGCAATCCAGCCGACATCCTGCGCGGCGCCCTTACTGTTCCGCGCGTCAAGCATCATGCCGCGATCGTCGAGCCCAAGAAGGTCGGCGACCTATTGCGCGCAATCGACGGGTACACGGGGCGGCCCGAGACCCTGCATGCACTCAGGATCGCGCCGCATGTCTTCCTGCGCCCGGGAGAGTTGCGGCAGGCGAAGTGGAGCGAAATCGACTTTGCCGAGAAGGTGTGGCGCGTGCCGGCCGAGCGCATGAAGATGAAGCAGCCGCATGCCGTGCCGCTGTCGCGGCAGGTGCTGTTCCTGTTGCAGGATTTGCGGTCGCTGGCGCGGGACAGCGAATTCCTCTTCCCGGCGCTTCATACCACCAAGCGTTGCATTTCCGACAACACGCTGAACGTCGCGCTGCGCCGCCTGGGGTTCGAGAACGACGAGATGACCAGCCACGGCTTCCGCGCCATGGCCAGCACGCTCCTCAACGAGTCAGGGCTGTGGCATCCCGATGCCATCGAGCGCGCGCTGGCCCATGGCGAGAAGGACAAGGTGCGCGCCGCCTATCATCGCGGCGCGCACTGGGCGGAACGGGTGCGCATGGCGCAGTGGTGGTCGGATTATCTCGACCAACTTCGGATCGGCGGTGCCGTCATCAAGGGCAAGTTTCGGAAGCGAGCGTAAGACTTGCGACGCCTGCCAGATGATGGCGGCGTCATCCTGCAGGATCGTAGGAAGCGGGATTGCGCATCCATTCGTCGATGGCCGATGCACGCCAACCTATGCAGCGGGTGCTGAGCTGAGTGCTCCTTGGAAAGGTGCCGTCGGCCATCTTGCGATATAGGGTGGAACGGCAAAGTCCTGTCTGCGCCAGGACGGCGTTCAGACGGAGAAAGCGGTCAGGATTAGCAGACATGGGTACCACCTTTCGGTTTTTGCGGTTGGGAACCGCTAAGGTCCTGTTTCCCAGCTAAGTGGAGTAGAGCCTCTCTAGGTCCTCCGGGGTGCTCGCGAGGGACATTCGCTACCGTCTCTCGCGATGCTGCAGGAACGGCATCGACGCCGCTGGCGTGGTGCCAAGCTGCTCCGTCTGGGTTCATTCTGTTTTGCAACCCGAGGCAAAGAGCGCGAGTGTCGCAATGCTTGGTGGATATCGACGGCGCCCCACCCAAATGTGCGCAAGGGCGTGAAGGCAAGGCTGGCAAACGTTGGGATCGCGCGCGTTACATGTCGTCGTCCAGCCACGCTGACGAGAATAGCTCCTCCCTGCCTCTGGTCGCTACCCTCGCGGACGCCCGATATAGCCCAGAGTCCTTAACGTAGATAATGCCCCACAGGGTATAAATTGTATTTACTCCCTGTAGGGTATAAATATACAATATGCCCTTCAAGGTATATCGCTAGTTTATCCCTTATAGGGTATGCCGTCACTGAAAGGCGTCTCCCATGGCCCACATTGCTCGCTCTCACAAACAGCTCGGTGCGCTCATCCATAACGCGCGGACCAAGCGCAACCTCACCCAGCAGGCTCTGGCGGCCTTGGTTGGCACCGGGCAGAAGACGATCTCCCGCATCGAAAGTGGGCAGACGGGTACAAAGCTCGAAACCCTGTTCGGTATCCTGGCAGCGCTCGACCTCGACATGCAGATCGCACCGCGCAGCAAGGGCAGCGCCGACCTGAGCGAAATCTTCTGACAATGGCGCGCCGCAAGACCCACGTTCCCCTGAACGTGCTGATCAATAATCGCCTCGTCGGCCGCCTCGAGAAGGAAACGAGTGGCGCCGTATCGTTCCGCTATGACCTGAGCTGGCTCGAGTGGGACCACGCCTTCGCGGCCTCGCTGTCACTGCCGCTTCGCGCAACCACCTATCGCGGCGCACCGGTACTCGCCGTTTTCGACAACCTGCTCCCCGACAGCGCCGATATCCGACGCCGCGTGGCGGAGCGCACAGGTGCCGAAGGTACCGATCCATACAGCCTCTTGACCCGTATCGGCCGGGATTGCGTGGGCGCGATGCAGTTTCTGCCCGACGGTGAAGCCATCGACGCCAAAGGCGATGTACGGGGCGAAGCTTTGGGCGACGAGGATATCGAACACCTCCTCGACAATCTCAAAGGTGCGCCGCTCGGGATCGATCCTGGCCAAGAATTCCGAATCTCGATTGCGGGTGCGCAGGAGAAGACCGCGCTGCTGCGCCACGACGGCCAGTGGCTGCGTCCAATCGGAACGACTCCGACAACGCATATCCTAAAGCCTCAGCTCGGCGAGATTCCGACCTCGACCGGCACGGTCGACATGACCGCCAGTGTCGACAACGAGCATTACTGTCTGGAGCTGCTGGGCGCCTTCGGCTTGCCGGTCGCGAAAACCGAGATCGTCACCTTCGGGGCGCGGCGCGCGCTGGTCGTAGAGCGGTTCGATCGCCGATGGCTCGCCGATGGTCGGCTGCTGCGCGTTCCGCAGGAAGACTGCTGCCAGGCACTCGGCGTGCCATCCTCCCAGAAATACCAAAGCGAAGGTGGTCCCGCCGCGGCGGACATCATAAGACTGCTCGGCGGTAGCGACGATCCGACCGAGGATCAGGCGACATTCCTGTCGAGCCAGATCATCTTCTGGCTCATCGGCGCGACCGACGGACATGCGAAAAACTTCAGCCTCTTCCTGCGTCCGGGCGGCGGCTTCAAGCTGACGCCCTTCTACGATGTCCTGAGCGTCCAGGATGCTGTCGATCGCGGACAGTTGGCACAGAAGAGTTTCCGGTTGGCAATGTCGGCGGGCACCAGCCGCCATTACCGGATCGAGGAAGTCCTGGGCCGGCACTTCGTCCAGACCGCGAGAGCCGCGGGTATCGGCCCGACCATTATCGACAAGGTCATCACCGACATTCGCAAAAAAGCCGTCACGGCCGCGGACGTCGCGCGGCAAGCAATGCCGGACGACTTCGCCGACGACGTCCATGCCAGCGTAAGCCGCGCGATCGCCGATCGTCTGGCACGTCTCGACACGGCGTTTACGGAGCTAAGCTAGTCGCGTTGCAAAACATGTCCGGCATGCCCCTCTCCGCCACCCTCATTGTCGGTAAACCGCTTGAGGCTGCGATACTGGACCAGCGTGGCACGGCCGACCTTCGTCGTCTCGAGGTAGCCCGACTGGATGAGCTCGTAGATCCGCGAGCGGCTGAGGCCGGTGATGCAAACCGCCGTTGCCACGCGGACCGTCAGCGGCTTGATCTTCCTTTCCCATGCCCGCTCGATCATTTCTGCCCCCGTACTCGCGCGTCGCGCTCGCGCACGAACGCCCGATCGCTCTCCAGAAAGGCCGACAACATCGCGGGGATCAATTCGGTGACCGGCTCCTCAATGCCGTAGGTCGAGGCATAGGCCGCAGCATAGGCCTGCAACGACGACTGGAGGTCCGGCGTGATGGTGATGGCCAGCTTGACCGGCGTGCGGTCGGGCAGCTTGCCGAGCTTGAGATCGGCCATGTCAGCTTGTCCTTCTCGGATAAGGGGCGAGGATGAGATCGTGGGTCACCAGCAAGCGGACCGGCGCGCCGGGACGGATCGTGACCGTCGGCTGGACGTCGAGGTTGCGCTGGGTGATCTGGTCGCCGGCCCGCGCGACGTTCATCTGGGCGGACTGGCGGATCGCCTGCACGAGGTCGCTTCCGCCGGAGATCGACAGCTCGGAACCGACGCCGAGCATGGTCGCGATCGCGACACCCTTGAGCAGCGTCCATGTGTGGAAATCGACCCAGTCGGCAAGCCCGGCATAGCCTTCCGGGTCGGTGGCAGGCATGTTGTCGAGCCGCACCGAGCTGCCGTCGGGCAGGATCAGCCTTTGCCAGATCACCAGCGCACGGCGCTGCCCGAACGCGACGACGCTGTCATACTTGCCGATCAGCCGGGCACCCTGTGGTACGAGCAGGATCGTCCCCGTGACGGTATCGAACACGTTCTGGGTGACCTGCGCGGTGACCATGCCGGGCAGGTCGGAACTCAGGCCGGTGATGAGGCTTGCCGCGATCACGCTGCCCGCCAGCAGGCTGTTGGGCGAAGCAGGAGTGACGAGGGCGCCGACGTTGAGATCGCCGCCCGTGTCTCTGGCCGCGGCGAACTGCTCCTTGCGCGTCCCCGTCGCCGTCGCAGGGATGGCATCAGGGTCTTCGGGGCCGACGGAGGAAGCAGGGGTGACCACGCTATGGCCGGTCGTGACCTGCGCCATCAGGCCCGATTCTCGCGCCGCCTTGAGGTCGGCCATCCGCTGCTGCCGTGCTGCCGCGACCGTATCGACGGACGGAGGAGCAACGGTCGCTTTGGCCCGTTCCTGTGCGCGAAGGATTGGCCGGCCAAGGTCGCCGGGAAGCGGTGGGCCGAGCCTGGGCGCATCGCCATAGCTGGCCGGGAGGCCAGAGAGTGCGTCGGCGGCGGGCTTTGCCATTGGCTGAGACAATTCGCTGTCCTGCGCGACGTGCCGGAAGACCTGCGGCTTCAACGCCATCCACGCGATACCCATCAGGCTGGCCGAGCCCAGTGCGGCGAGGCCGATGATCGCACCCTTGCGGAAGCGGATCGCGCGTGCCGGACGGGAACGGATGGCCAATGTCTCCGGGTCGACCTTCGCCGGCTGGGCGGGCGCCTCGGGTGCGGGCGCGTCAAGCATGGCTTCGGCGGGCGAAGGTGCGTCTGACGAAGGTTCGGCAATCTCGGTCATGCCCCCCTCCGCTGAGCGGATGGCCCGATCCTGTCGATGCGGACGACCTGCTGCTTCTTCAAGCCGAGCCGGAGTTCGGCCGCGTCGAAGATCCGGTCGACGACATAGAAGCGGTCGCGCAGCCGGTAATTGACCAGTTCCACCTTCCCATCTGGGCCGATGACGAACAGGGGCGGTGCATCGCCATTGGCCAGCGAAGCCGGAAACTCGACATAGGTCCTTGCCCCGTCGTCGAACACGCGCAGTGGCCGCCATGGGGGGCGGTCGCCGCTGATCGCGTAGTCGAAATGCAGCTGCTCGATCGCCAGCCCCGTCGCCACCGGCGCTGCAGCCTGCGCGGCTTCCGCCTTGCGTCGCACGGCCAGCAGCTCGTCCTGCGGATAGGTCCAGCGCAGCGAGGACAGCGCCGTTGCCGGGGTGCTGACGAGCCTGAGATGATAGGCACGCCGGTCGGTCATGATGACCAGGTTGGTGAGCAGGCCTGACGAGACTGGCTTGACCAGCACATGCGTCTGCTTGCCGTCGCCCGAGCCGCTGCCACTCCCTCCGGAAGTGGTGTCGCCAATTACCCAACGGGCGGTGTCGCCGCTCGCGACCGCGACGAGCGTCTCACCCGGCTGGAGCCTGATGTCGGTCACCAGTCCCGGCGCTGTATAGACTTGATAGATCGTGCCGTCGTTGAACGGATAGACCTGCGCGCCGCTGACGAACCCGGTCGCTGCCGGCTCGATCGTGGCATTCTGCGTGGCGGACCGCACCGCCTTCAGCGGTGCCGCGGCCTGATCCTTCGCCCACGCGGGACCGGCCAGGACCATGGTGGCTATGGCCGGCAAGATAACGAGCTTCATGGGTTATTCTCCTGCATGTTGGACAGGTTTGCGGCGTCAGGTCGGGCGCCGAGGGAAGGGTCGAGCGGCGATCCGAGTGGCAGGGACGCGGGCGACTGGGCGGCGGGGCGTGTGGGTGGCGACGATGGTGCAGCGTCCAGTTCGCGGCTCCAGTCGATGGCGTCGACATAGATGCCGAGCGGGTTCTTGCGCAGCACCTCGGCCGATGTCGGCGCGCGCGTGACGATGGTGAGGATGGCCGTCCAGCGCTGGACGCCCGCCTGGCTTCCACGCTCGAACATGGTCTCGGTCCATTTTACCTGGAACGACGTGTCGGACGCGCGCACGACGCTGGTGACCTGCACCGACACCGTCCGGTCGCCGACCTGGGCAAAGGGCACTGCCGACCGGGCATATTCCCCCAGGAACTGGGCCCCGCGCTGGGTCGCGAAGTCATAGGCCTCGAGCCAGTCGCGGCGCATCAGCACCGGGTCGAGCGACACCGAGCGGATGTTGGTGATGAATCGCGACAGGTGCCACGCCACCTGCGGGTCCGTCGGCCGGTATGCGACGTCGGCCGGCTGGACCGCGCGCGCCTCGCCGAGCTTGTCGACCTCGACGACATAGGGCGTGACGCGGCTCTGCATCGATTGCCAGGCAAGGGCTGCCGACGTGCCTGCGGTCAGGAACAGGCAGCCGAACGCCATCAGCCGCCAGTTGCGCGCCTGCACGCGCGCCAAGCCGATCCGCTCGTCCCACAGCTGCCCGGCACGCTGGTAGGGCGTCTCGGGCTGCGGCGTTCGCCCGTAGCGCTGCACGCTTCGTTTGAAGACCATGGTTCAGTCGTTCCTTTCCTTGATGTCGGGAATGGCGGAGCCGCCGCCACGATCGCCCTGGCTGAGCGCGTGGATCGCGACCTGGCGGCGGTGGCGGCTGGTCTGCTGGTCACGCAGCGCGCGCGCCCAGGCGGGCGTGCCGCCCCCGGCGTCGCTCGCGCCCGGCGACGCGTCGGACGTTCGGTGGAGCGCCGACCAGGCTGCGTTGCGACCTCGCTCCGCGACAGCGCCGAGCCCCAAGGTGCTTTGCATCTTCTGGGCCGCCGCGCCCTTGGCGGCGGCGGCCATGCCGCCGACCGCCGAGCCGCCCATCTCGCGACCGAGTTGCGCGGCGGTCGAGGCTGCCGATCCCATCGCGGTGCCGGCACGCACCGCACCCAGCGCGGCGCCGGCCAGGGCGCGCGCGCCGCCGACTGCCGCACCGCCCGCCAGCATCGCGATGCCGCCGGCGCCGACTGCACTCCCCAGCGCCGCGCCTGCGCCGAGTTGCGGGGCGCCAGA
This sequence comes from Sphingomonas sp. Sph1(2015), assembly GCF_001970915.1. Lineage (NCBI taxonomy): Bacteria > Pseudomonadati > Pseudomonadota > Alphaproteobacteria > Sphingomonadales > Sphingomonadaceae > Sphingomonas > Sphingomonas sp. Sph1(2015). The sequence continues at coordinate 23,099 of NZ_MQUI01000013.1, read as the reverse complement.
CACCAGCCCCGAGGCGATCGAGGGCCCGAAGATGCCGAGGCCGAACAGCGACAGGCTGGCGAGCACGAGGCTCATCGCCTGGCCGATGTCGGGCTCCTGGCCCTGCAGCGCTTGCGTGAACTCGGCGAAGAAATTGGAGCCGATCCCGACGATGACGGCCAGCACCATCACCTTCACGCCGGAGGAGACGACATTGCCCAGCACGCGCTCGGCAAGGAAGCTGGTACGGTTCCATAGCGCGAACGGCACGAGGATGAAGCCCGCCAGGCTCGTCAGCTTGAACTCGAGAATGCAGACGAACATCTGCACCGCGAGGATGAAGAAGGCGACGATCACCAGCGCCCAGGCGAACAGCAGGATCATGATCGTCAGGAAATTGTCGAAGAAGGTCGTAAAGCCGACCATCTCGCTCGCCTGGTCAAGCAGCGGCCACGCCGCCGAGAAGCCGGTCCCGGCGAGCCGCCCGGGTTTCAGCAGGTCGTCCGCAGACAACGTGCCACCGCCGGCGGTCAGCCCGGCCTGCGCGAACGAGCGGAAGATGATGTCGGCGAGGCGAGAGAAGCTGTTCAGGATGAAGGCGAAGGCGCCGACATAGAGGATCTTTCTCAGGAAGCGGCCGATGACATTGTCCTCGCCTCCCATCGCCCAGAACAGGCCGGCAAGCGTGATGTCGATGCCGATCAGCGTTGCGGTCAGGAAGCCGACGTCAGGACCGAGCAGCCCGAAGCCGCTGTCGATGTAGGTAACGAACGCAGCCAAGAAGCGGTCGATGACATTGAGGTCGTTCATGGGATCCTCTTCCTGGCAACGTGGCAAGAATGTCGCGGGGCGCGGTGGGGAGCGGGACCGCGCGCCGCGACGGCGACCGATGATCGGGGCATCACCGGCCGCCGGCCGGATCGAGCCTGTCTACGCCGTGGAGCTATTGGGACGTGTAGGCTGATCCGGAGCCGAGGAACTTCCTGGTCGCCGCGCGTGCCTCCTGTGCCTGCGTCGCGCGCCGTGTCTGCTCGATCGCCTCGCTACGGAACTGCGCGGCCATCATCTGCTGGAGCTGCAACTGCTGCTTGGCGGTCAAGGCAAGGAGCTGGTTGGTGGCCTGCTGTGCCTGAAGCGAGCCTTCCGCGCCTTGGCTGCGCGCGACGATGTCGGCGAGCGCCTGTGTGTCGGACCGGACGTTCTCGACGATCTGCGCCTGCACCGTCATCGTCTGGCGGAAGGCACCCATGCTGGCGTCGAGCCGCGCGCGGGCATCACGCAGGCGGGCATCGGTGCGGAGCGCCGAGGAGAAGTCGGCGGGAAACAGCGATTTGAACTGGTCGTCGAGCTGGCCGACCCGGAAGTCGATCGCCTGCGCCCGGCCCATCAGCCGGTCGATCTCGGCAAGCTTCTGCTTGAGGACGTCGAGCTGCGGGAAGTCGATACGGCTCAGATTCTTACCCATGGCGACTAGCATCTGCGCCTCGTTCTGCAGCTGCTGGATCTGCTGGTTGACGCTCTGCAGCGTGCGCGCGGCGGTCAGGATGTTCTGCGCATAGTTTCGCGGATCGAACACGATCCCGCCGAACTGCGCATGGGCCGGCGTCGCCGCCGACATGACCCCCATGATGAAACTGCCGCTGGCAGCGGCGGCGAGCATGGCGGTGATGACGCGGCGGCGGTCGAGGAACGGCATGACGATCTCCAGTGCTCGGGCACCCGTACCCGCGTCGATCGCGGTCGGGTTCGGCATGGAGTGTCGGCTTCTCGGCGCCTTGGCGTCAGATACCGGTTGGGGTCTGCACGGGTCCTTATGGGGACAATCACGAAACTTTCCCCAAAGACCCGGCAGGTGTTGTGGCCAGACTGCCATGACGATACGTGTGGCGCATGGGTAATACAGCCAATCTTCTGAAGCGGACAGTTCACGCAGGCTTGATTGCGCTGCTGGCGTGCGCCTCGATGGCGGACGCTAGAGCCAAAGCCTCTCTGCCGGACATGACCACGGCTCTGCGAGAACTGCACGTGGAGAGCGCTTCGGTTGCCGTGATCCGCAACGGGCGGATCGTCTCGACAGGTGCCTGGGGCATGGCAGGCCCCAACCGGGCGGCGAGTGTCGCCACGCCCTACAATCTCGCCTCGCTGACGAAGCCGCTGACGGCGGAGGTCATCCTGCGACTAGTGTCGGCCGGCAAGCTGTCGCTCGATGAGCCGATGGATCGCTACTGGAGCGACCCCGATCTGTCGCGCGATCCCCGGCGGATGAAGCTCACCGTCCGCATGGCGCTGAGCCATCGCACCGGGTTGCCGAACTGGCGCGATGCGAAGGGGCTGGCGTTCGATCATGATCCCGGCACGACCACCGGCTATTCGGGCGAGGGGTATCAATATGCCGCGCGCTACGCCGAGCGTCGCACCGGGCAGTCGTTCGAGACGCTGGCTGGCCGCTGGCTGTTCGCACCCGCCCACATGCGTGCTTCCGGGTATGTGTCGGCGCAAGGCGAGGCGGCGCCGATCGCCGTGCCCTACGACGACGCCGGCAAGCCGCTCCCTGTAGAGCGTGTGACGCGCTACAACGCTGCCGATCTCGCGCACGCGACAGCGCGTGATTATGCGCGCTTCCTCACCGATGCGCGCAACGACAGGGGCCTGGTCGCGTCCGTCGCGGCGGAGCGCAGCAGATCGCAGGCCGATCTGACGCCCGAAATATGTGCCGGATCGAAAGCAGCCAGCTGTCCACCATGGACCGGCTTTGGCCTCGGCTGGCAGCTTCTCGGATTTCCCGGAGGCACAACGATGCTCCACACCGGCAAGGATGCCGGGGCCTTCACCTTCGCCGCGATCGATCGTGCGAGCGGCGACGGCATCGTGATCCTGACCAACAGCGACAACGGGTGGCGGGTCATCCTGCCCATCCTCGAACGCACGGGGAGTGATGCGAAACTGATCGCCTTCCTCCGCGGCCAGATGAACTGACAGGACCGAGGTCATGCTGACTGCCCTTGCCGCCGCCGCAGTCTTGCAGACGACGGCTCCGTGCTCACGTCCTTCTCGTCTTCGTTGCAGTTCAGCCGAGCGGCAGCAGGCGACCAATCGCGATCGGTTCAGACTTGGCCGCGGATCGTGGCGGCGCGCTCGGCGAGTACGGCCGCCGGACCTTCAAGTTCGTAGAAGGCAAAGGGATTGAGGAATTGCCGTCCCCAGAACAGCGCCCTGTCCACCGGTCCTAGGCTTGCCTCGTCGCACAGCGCGAGCCATTGCGCGCCAATGGTCTCGATCTGCCTGGACACGATCGCGATGGCCTGGTCGGACGTCATATGGAAGTCGCCGGCGGCCGCCAGGCAGGTGGCGATCTGGCTCGAGCGGCGCCGGCCCACAATCAGCATCGCTTGGCTGGCTTCCTCGCCGGCTCGCGCCTGTGGGCAAATGTCGTAGGCGGGCGTCAGGGCGAGCTGCGCCCCATCCCAGAACGCGGCGTGGTTGCGCGCATGATCGTCGACATTGCCGACCAGGATGTTGAACGTCAGCCGCGCGAACAGCTCGTGCAGGGTCGCGGTCGGATCGATGAAGCGGAAGCGTATCTTCTCGGCAAGGTCCTGATAGCTCGCATAGCGCGCCTGCATCTCGTCGAGCTCGAGGATGGTGAGCGCCGATACCATCGCCCGGCGGTGCCAATCATTCCCGGTCGGGACGCGATCGAACCGCTCGACCAGAAGCACATCCTTGCCCGCAACATGGATCAGCCGGACCGGCGCGACCGACAGCCCAGCGAGTGTGGCCAGACGCATCGCGATATATTCACCCTTCACGACCGAATAGGTGTCGCCGCTGCTGGAGAATTTGGCGACATATTTCTGCGCCCCATCCGTGAGCAGCGCCTTGGGACGGGCACCGCCGATCGAACTGCCATGATGGAGGGCCTGGTCGAGCTCCAGCGTGAGCGGCAGGTTCTTCTCGACCTTCTCCGCAGACGCGAGCAGTTCCTCGACGGTCGCGTGCCTGCCGCCGCGTGGAGCATAGACGGTCGCAGACATCTGGAAATCCAGTGCGCCGATCCGGTCCGATCCGGATTCGAGCAGGAAGACCAGTTCGTCCAGCTCGATCCCATCAAGGCCGTCGCCCTTGATCCCGAAGGTCCTGTTGAGAATGACACGCCGTCCCCACGCGTCAGGGGCGCCGTCGCGGATCGCGCTCGCCATCGCGAGTGTGCCGTGGGGCGCGATGGGTTCGCCCACGAGCGGGAGTTCCGGCATATAGAGCGGGATGGCGTCGGCCCGCTCGCGATACGAACGGCCATAGATGAACTGAATGCGCTCGCCATCGGATACCAGCCGGCCGGCAACGACCGGCTTCGTGGCTCCGGGCAGCCAGGTCCACACAAAGGCCTCGCGCGGATGGGGCAGCCTAGAAGTCATCGCTGATGCTCAACGGCTTCGGCCGCACGCGGCGAGGCAGCAGTGCGAGGCGCTTGCCCGCTTCGTCGAGCCGCATCGACACCCCCTGCGCATCCTCTTCGAACAGCGGAATGCCGAGGATGGCACACGCCTCGAAGGCAAGTCCCAGCTCGACTTTCGGGTCACCGTTTTCCAGCCGATGCAAGGTGCTGCGGTCGACGCCGAGCCGGTCCGCCATGTCTTGCGCAGTCATCCTGCGCGCCTTGCGTTCAAGCTGCACCAGCATGCCCAGGAGCTCTACCGCTGCCATCGTATAGCGCGCATAACTGCGCTTCTTTGAAGCAGGCATCCGTGGCACCCAACCAGCATCAAGCGGCTTTACGCCGGATGCATCCAGCACATGCATCCTCGAATGCAAGTTGTCAACGGACACGCTGTATGCATCAATCATTAACGCCGTTATTGGTGCACACATCCCCCAAAACATTCTGTCGTTGACTGCTCGTCCGTTACCGACAGGTAGGTCCAGGGCGATCGATTTTTGCAATTATCGCGCATCTGAGAAGCACCATAATTTCGGACCGAGGCAGCCGGGCTGTGACCGCAGCCGGCGTCGCGTGATCTTGCATCGCTAGAGTGATGCTCCGGCAAGTTCCGGCTGAGGGGCATTCACCATGAGGTCGGCCGCCCAACCAAGACCGGCATCGCGCACGAAGGCTTCGGCGAAGCCGTCGCGGCCATGTTCGGCGAGCACGGCATTGATCCGCTTCTGCGTCGCCGGGGCCGACGCGCCACACAGCGCCAGCGCGATCGGGCCAAGCCCCAGTTCGAACAGCCGGTTCCCGCGGGCCGACTGGAGGTAGTAATGGCGCTTCGGCGTCGCCCGCGCGATCAGCTCGACCTGCCGGTCGTTGAGGCCGAAGCGCGCGTAGATGTCATGGCCCTGCGGTTCGACCGCCCGGTCATTGGGCAGCAGGATTCGCTGCGGGCAGCTTTCGATGATCGCGGGCGCGATTCCCGAACCAGCGATGTCGGCGAGGCTCTGCGTTGCGAAGACGACCGCGACATTCTTCTTGCGCAGCACCTTCAGCCATTCGCGGATGCGCGCGGCGAAGAGCGGATGGTCGAGGAAGATCCACGCCTCGTCGAGGACCAGCAGCGTCGGACGGCCGTCGAACCGCGCCTCCAGCCGATGAAAGAGATAGGTTAGCACCGGCGCGACCGTGCCGGCCTGTCCCATCAGCGCCTCGGTCTCGAAGCATTGGACATCGGCAAGGTCGAGCTGCTGCTCGGCCGCGTCGAGCAATCGGCCGTGCGGTCCCTCGAGCGTGTAGGGCTGGAGCGCGAGGCGCAGCGCGTTGGACTGGAGCAGCAGCGCGAGGCCGGTCATGGTCCGCTCTTCACGCGGGGCGGAGGCAAGGCTTCCGAGCGCGGTCCAGATCGCGTCCTTCACCTCCGGGGTGACCGGCACGCCCTCGTGCGCCAGCAGCGCCGCGATCCATTCGGCAGCCCAGCCCCGCTCGACGGCATCGTCGATATCGGCGAGCGGCTGGAAGGCGAGCGTCGTGCCGTCCGCCTCCGCCGCGCCCAGTGCATGGTGCGCGCCGCCCATCGCCAGCACCGCCGCCCGCGCGCTGTTGCCCTTGTCGAAGATATAGACCTGGGCTTGGCGGTAGCGGCGGAACTGGAGCGCGATCAGGTTCAAGAGCACCGACTTGCCTGCGCCGGTCGGCCCGACCACCATCATGTGCCCGACATCGCCGACATGGGTCGACAAGCGGAACGGCGTCAATCCGGCGGTCTTGGCGACGAGCAGCGGCGGGGCGTCCTGACCCGTGACCGCGGCGAGATGGTCGTTGCCTGCCGGGCCGGCCCAGACCGAGGAAAGCGGCATCAAATGCGCGAGGTTGAGCGTGTGCGCCAGCGGCTGGCGGACATTGGCATAGGCGTGGCCCGGCAAGGACGACAGCCAAGCCTCGACTGCATTCACCGTCTCGCGCTTGGCGGTGAAGCCGAGGCCGTTGACGATCCGCTCGACCGCGCGAACCTTGTCCTCGACTGCTACCCGATTGCGGTCGCTGACCGTGATCGTCGTCGTCAAATAGCCGAAGGCGACATGGTCGCCGCCGAGCACCTGGAGCGCCTGGTCGGCATCGGCGACCTTGTTGTCGGCATCGCTGTCGAGCAACTGCGCCGGGGTGTTGTACATCACCTCGCGCAGCAGTGCAGTGATCGACTTGCGCTTGTTGAACCATTGGCGCCGAAGCGACGTGAGCGTCCTCGTCGCCTGAGTCTTGTCGAGCGCGATGAAGCGCGTGGCCCAGCGATAGCCGAAATCCTGATGATTGAGCGCGTCGAGGATGCCGTCGAGATACATCGGCGTCTCGGGGACGGCGACGGGGTGGCGCCGGTCGGAGATGGTGCCATGGAGGAAAGTCAGCGTCTCGCCGTCGTCGAGCGGGCGCACCGACGCCATGACACCCGACAGCAGGTCGAGCACGCGATCGGTTTCCGCGACGAACGAAGCGAGCGCACTCCGCCAGTCACGCTCCCGGTCGCTGTCGGGGCGCTCGACAAGGCTCCGCCCCGCACGATCGGTCGTATCCGCCGGAGGCAGCCAGGTCAGGGTCAGGTGATAGCGACTCTCGAAATGCGTGCCCGCGGCCTCGAATGCCGCCCGGCGCTCGCGATCGACGAGCCAGCTCGCGGGGTCGGGGAAGTCGCTGTCGGGATAGGCCAGTGCCTCCTGCCGCTCGGCATCGAAGAACAAGGCCCAGCCGCTGCCCAGCCGCTTGAGCGCGTTGTTCGCCCGTGCGCAGGCGCCGACCAGCTCGGCCTCGGTGGCGGATTCAAGGTCGGGGCCGCGGAAGGCGAGCACCCGCAGGAAGCTGCCGTCCTTGTTGAGCACCACGCCGGGAGCGACCAACGCCGCCCAGGGAAGGTGATCGGCGAGCCGCTCGGCACGGTCGCGATATTCGCCGAGGTACATCATGCCCTCTGCCTCAGCATGCGAAATATCCCTTCTGGCGGATGTGACGGAGCAGGACCGGCGCGAAGTCGGGATCGCGGCGCGCCGCCATGACCGCGACGCTGTGGCCGACGGCCCAGAGCAGCACCCCGGCCACCCATTGCTGGAGCCCGAGGCCGACCGCGGCGGCCAGCGTCCCGTTGATGATCGCAAGCCCGCGTGGCGCGCCGCCGAGCAGCAGCGGCGCGCCGAGCGAATGGTGAATCGGCACCTCGAACCCATCGAGGTACCGACCGGTATCGGTCGCCGGGGCACTCATGAGACCAGCGCCCCGCCGCCGAAGCTGAAGAAGGACAGGAAGAAGCTCGACGCTGCGAACGCGATCGACAGGCCGAAGACGATCTGGATGAGGCGCCGGAATCCACCTGCGGTCTCGCCGAACGCCAGCGTCAGCCCCGTGGTGATGATGATGATCACCGCGACGATCTTGGCGACCGGCCCCTGTACGGACTCGAGCACCTGTTGCAGCGGTTCCTCCCACGGCATGCCCGAGCCCGCGGCCTGGACCTGAGTCGCAAAGGTCAGCGTGAGGCCGATCGCGGCGCCGGCGATGAGATTGCGCCGGGTGGACGGGCGCGGGAGGGAAAGATGGGTCATGGTCGGGTCTCCTTCTGGGTGAACGGGGACAGGTCGGCGAGCGTGTAGGCGCCGGTATCGGGGTCGATCCCGGTGACGCGCGCGATGGTCGAGACGCGGCGGTCGACACCGCGCCCGGCGATGAAGACGACGAGGTCGATCGCCTCGGCGATGAGCTGGCGCGGCACGGTTACGACCGCTTCCTGGCAGAGCTGCTCGATCCGGTAGAGCGCGGAGATCGCACTGTTGGCGTGGACCGTCGCGACCCCACCGGGGTGCCCGGTGTTCCAGGCCTTGAGCATGTCGAGCGCCTCGGGGCCGCGGACTTCGCCGACGATGATCCGGTCGGGGCGGAGCCGCATCGTCGAGCGCACGAGCTCTCTCATCGACACCTGCGGCGGGCGCGGGCGCAGCGCCACCATGTCGGGCAGCGGACATTGCAGCTCGCGGGTGTCCTCGATCAGGATGACACGTGCGTCCTGCCCTGAGCGCTCCCCGGCCATCTCGGCGAGGAGCGCGTTGGCGAGCGTCGTCTTGCCCGAGCTGGTACCGCCCGCGACGAGGATGTTGTCGCGCCTTGTGACCGCAGTGCGCAGCGCCTCGGCCTGGATCGCTGACATCAGCCCATCGGCGACATAGTCGTCGAGCGTGTGGAGCCTGGTGGCGGGCTTGCGGATCGCGAAGCACGGCGCCGACGACACCGGCGGGAGCACGCCTTCGAACCGCTCGCCTGCGCGGCCCTCGACATGCGGCGGCAGCTCCGCCGAGATGATCGGGTGCTCGGCATGGACCTCGGCGCGGGCGTGTGAGGCGACCAGTCGGACGATGCGCTCGACCTGGTCGGGCGCCATCCGCACCCCGGTGTCGCTCCGGCCCTCACCGAGCCGGTCGAGCCGTAGCGCACCATCGGGATTGACCATGATCTCGACCACCAGCGGATCGCGCATCGCCGTGGCGATGTCACTCCCCAGCGCTGTAATCAGCATCCGGCGGCGACGCTCCGCGGACAGCAGGGCGCTCATCGGTCGCCTCCCTGCTTGGAAGGAATCGCATCCGCGTTCTGCACCGATCCCCCCAGCGAACGGCGTCCGGTCGAGACCTGTCGCCCGACCTGGGTCACGAAGGCCTCGAAGCGCTTGGCGCCGAGCGCGCGACCGGCGGCATCGTTCTCGGCGAGCGGTGTCTGGATCGACAGCTCGAACCGGATGAACAGCGCTAGCGTCTCGAGGATGACATAGGTGTCCCGGTCGACCCGCCCGATGGCGTGCGTCAGCCGGTCGAGCCGGATCGCAAACCGGTCCTCCAGCTCGGACGCCCCGCGCCGGTTGAGCCAGGCGGTGACCGCATCGACAAGGATTGCCGACTTGGTCGCGCCGGGTTTGGCCGCGAGTGCCTCCAGCCGGTCGGACAGCGGTCTCGGGAGAAAGAATTGATGGCGCACCTTGTCGCTCGTCTTGTCCATCGCTCAAATCCCCAGCTGCAGATCGTCGGGGCGGCCCGAGGCGGCATCGAGGCCATAGACCGTGCGAGCGGTGCCGACCTGCTGGGCAAGGTCCATCGCGCGTCGCTCGGCCGCCTGATCGCCATCGTCATCGCCGAGGCCGAGTGGGTCGGCGATCTCCGGCTCGATCCTGATGGCCGGCTCGACCTCGTGGGTAGGATGCCGGGCCTGTTCGAGACCGGCGTCCTCTGTGTCTTTGCTAGCGTCGGTGCTAACCGCGAGCCGCAGGTCGGCCCCGCATACCCGGCCGGCCCAGTCGTCAGGGCGGGCGGCGGGCACGTCGCGATATCCGCCTGCCTCAAGCGTCGGCGGCGGAAGGACGCGCGCAGTGTAGCGCCGGTCCTCATAGTAGCGCAGCTTCCTAGCCCGGATCGGCGGATGGCCCGAGATCAGCAGGAGCTCCTCGGTCGGCGCGAGCTGCATCACCTCGCCGGGCGTCAACAGGGCGCGTGCGGTCTCCTGCCGGCTAACCATGACATGCGCCAGCCAAGGCGCGAGCCGGTGACCGGCATAGTTGCGCATCGCGCGCTGCTCGGTCGCGGTGCCGAGCGCATCAGATATCCGTTTCGCCGTCCGCTCGTCGTTCGTCGCGAAGGCAATGCGGACATGGCAATTGTCGAGGATGGCGTTGTGCTCGCCATAAGCCTTCTCGATCTGGTTGAGGCTCTGTGCGATCAAGAAGGCGCGCACGCCATAGCCTGCCAGGAAGGCGAGGCTCGTCTCGAAGAAATCGAGTCGCCCGAGCGCCGGGAACTCATCGAGCATCATCAAGAGAGTCCGCCTGCTGCCGGGGCGGCTTCCGGAACCTGCGGCACCGGTTTTGCCGTCTTTGCCAAGGCCATGGAGTTCCTCGGTCAGCCGGCGGCCGATCTGGTTGAGGATCAGCCGCACGAGCGGCTTGGTACGACTGATGTCGGACGGCGGTACGACGAGGTAGAGGGAGACGGGATGCGCTGCCTCCACGAGGTCGACGATCCGCCAGTCCGACGCGGCTGTGACGGCCGCGACGGTTGGATCGCGATAAAGGCTGAGAAACGACATCGCCGTCGACAGCACGCCCGAGCGTTCGTTATCGCTCTTGTTGAGCAGTTCGCGGGCGGCCGAGGCGACGACGGGATGGACGCTGGGCGCATCATCGGTGCCGAGATGGTTGGTCTCCATCATATGGCGCAGCGTCTCAGCGAAGCTGCGCTGCGGATCGGACAGGACGGTCGCGACGCGGGCGAGCGTCTTCTCTTCCTCGGCATAAAGGACGTGCAAGATCGCGCCGACCAGCAGTGCATGGCTGGTCTTTTCCCAATGATTGCGTCGCTCTAGCGCACCTTCCGGGTCAACGAGGATATCGGCGATATTCTGGACATCGCGGACCTCGTTCACGCCGCGCCGCACCTCGAGCAGCGGATTGTAGCGCGCCGAGCGGGCATCGGTTGGATTGAACAGCAGGCAGTGCGAGAAGCGCGCGCGCCAGCCGGCGGTTAGTTGCCAGTTCTCGCCCTTGATGTCGTGGACGATCGTCGAGCCGGTCCAGCTGAGCAGCGTCGGCACGACTAGGCCCACCCCCTTGCCAGAACGGGTCGGTGCGAACGCCATGACATGCTCGGGGCCGTCGTGGCGAAGATCGTCGCCGCCGAACCGGCCGAGGACGACGCCGCGATCACCGAGCAGTCGGGCCGCCGCGACGTCCTTGCGGGCCGCCCAGCGAGCCGAGCCATAGGTCGTGAGGTTGTTCGATTGCCGCGCCCGCCAGATCGATCCAAAGATCGCGGCGCCGCAACCCAGGAAGCCGCCGGCCGCAGCCATCGCACCGGCCTCGTCGAAGATGACCGGCGCATAGGCGTCAAACGAGAACCACCATGGGAAGATCGACCACGGATGGTAGATCGGACGATCGAAGGCGATGAACCAGGGCGGGCCAAGCTGCGGCTGGTAGGCGAGCCGAGCGGCGGCCCATTGGGTCGCGGTCCAGATGCTCGCGACGATGATCGCGAGCACTACGAGGATCTGTCCGATAAGCAACTTGGTCGGTGTCACGAGCGTCTCCAGCCCGGGACCGGACATCCTGTCCTCCGGGCCGCCTCTACGATCTCATTATCGCCGCCCCACGATCAGCCCCTCGCTGGGGCCAGCACGGACGTGTCTGGGGACATTGACGCGGCGCCTGCCGGATCCAGCAAGTGAATAAGCGTGGTCGCGCACGCAAAGTCGAAGCATGGGGCAACGGGCCCGATGGAAGCGATGCAGGCGAGAAGGACCAGCACGAGACCGTCGCCGATGGTGGTCCCATCGGTCCCTGGAAATCCGGCGACCGTTCTCGAATGGCTCCATCCAGTGCTGCCGGGGAGCGAAACACTATTTTGTCGATGCCGACGGTGCATCGCCCCCTTGGTCGACATCGCGAATGGGCGTAAAGTAGTCGCTGCCCATGCCGAGCAGAGCAGCGACCGGGTCGCTGGCGCGTATGTCCAGGCCTCGCGGCTAAAGGCGCCAGCGCATGTTCAAGCATGCCTCAGGGCCCGGTTCGGCGGCACAGCCTTGCCGTCGACGGAGCATGTCCACCGCTTGCCCGCCTTGCATTGGGCATCGGACGCGATAAGCTGGAAGCGTGCGGGCCCCGGTCCGCATCGAGGCTTGAGGACCTTGCCTGGGATATTTTGGCCGGGACGAACGATCGTTCCGGGCTGCTGGCGTAGATGTCCAGGCCGCGCTCGTCGGCTAAAAACGCCCGCGACGTCCCTTGCGCGAGTGACCCGATCGCTGGCCCGGCCGGCTCGCCTCGGCGCTGGAGGCGTCCCATGTCTTCCGGAGAAGCTGCCGCGCGGGCGCGTGTCCGCTGCTCGCCATGAGCAGTGGATCGGCACTCCCTCGCGCACGTCGCACCAACGGCGACGATGCGCTCGTCGAGACGCTGTACGCGGTCGAGGCGCCTCGCCTGGCGCGATCGCGTGCAAGGCGGTCCGATCGCCACGACGCCTTTGACCTCGTCCATGACGCGTTCGTGCGATTGCTTGGCTTGGGGCCAGACCGATTGCGATCCTTGGCTCAGGAGAAACCGGTGGCGTATCTCTGGAGGATCGCAACATCGGTTAGCCTCGACCAGGCCAAGCGCGACCTTCGCCGCGCCTCGGACATGCACGTCCCGCTCGACGGCGTCGAACTCGTTGCGCCCGATGTCGAGCGGCAACTCGAGGCGCGCGACGAATTGCGACGCATCGAGCGCGCCGTCCAGGCGATGCGGCCCCGCACCCGTGCCATTTTTCTCGCGCACCGCGTCGACGGCATGAGCTATGCCGAGATCGCGCAGGCCTGCGGGATTGGCGTGAAAGGGGTCGAGAAGCAGATGAGCCGGGCGATCGCCATTCTCGCCCATGAACTGGACCATGCCGACAATGGCTGACGATCGACGGCTGCAGCGCGAGGCCGCGGCATGGCTCGCGCGTCTCCAGGCGCCCGATGGCGAACGCGATCGCGCCCGCTTCGAGGCATGGCGCAACGCGGACCCCGCGCATGCCGCCGCCTTCGCCCGGGTCGAACGGCACTGGCAGGACAGCACCATCATGACGCGGAGCAGCCTGCGCTACGACGCACCGCTGACAAGGCCCTGGTGGCATGTCGGTGCTTCCACGCCCGGCCGCCTCGCCTTCGGCTGCGCCGCCGCCATGGCCCTTGTCGTCGGGGCATGGAGCGTTTCGGAGGCGCCGCGCGTCGCCGAGCCGGAGCGCGTCGCCAGCGCCGTCGGCCAGCGTCGTACCATCCGCCTTCCCGATGGGTCGCGCGTCACGCTCGATACCGACAGCACGCTGGCAATCCATTACGCGCCGGAGGCGCGACAACTCGTGCTCGAGCAGGGCCGCGCGCGGTTTACCGTGGCCCATGACCAGCGTCGCCCGTTCACCGTGACGGCAGGTGCGATGACCGTCGTTGCACACGGCACGATCTTCGATGTCGACATGCGACCAAGCGGGGCGGGCGTGACGCTGATCCAGGGCATCGTCGAGGTCACCGCCCGATCGGCAAAGTCGCCGGAGCAACGCATCCGCCTGACGGCCGGCAAGCAGGTCACCGCCACGGCGGACATGACGCATCTCTCGGCGCCCAGGACGATACCTGCGGGCACGACAGCCTGGACGAGCGGGATGCTCGGCTTCGACGCTGCGCCGCTCGACCGGGTCGTGGCCGAAGCGAACAGCTATACGGCAACCAGGCTGGTCCTCGCCGATCCCTCGCTCGCCCAGCTGCGGGTCACCGGGGCATTCCCGGCCGACAAGCCCGAGGAGCTGGCTGCCAGCCTTGCCCGCATGTTCGGCCTGCGCGTCGAGACGCGAGCGGATGGCGCCATCCTGCTCCAGCCGGCCGCCGGCTCATCGCGTGCAACGCAAGGGGGGTAGATCGATCGCGTGTCGTTGAACCCGGTGGAGCGGCGATCATGCCGCAGGGGGAACGACGATGAATCGCTTCTATCTCGGGGGTGCCGGCCTTGCCTGCCTGGCCGTTGTTGCACCGGCCAATGGCCAGGCACGCGACGAACACGCCTACGACCTGCCGGCCCAGCCGCTGGGATCGGCGCTCATGGCGATCGCCCGGACGACGGGGCAGGCCGTCATGGTCGATGCGGCCCTCGTCGCCGGACGCCGCGCGCCACCGCTCAAGGGGCGGTTCGATGCCGCGAGCGCGCTGGCACGCGTGCTCGCCGGGTCGGGCCTGCGGGCCGAGCCGATCAACCAGGGATTCGTGGTTCGGCCGAACGGCACGCCGCAGGTCCGGGTCGAGGCGGAACAGTCCCCGGACACGGACATCGTGGTCACAGGGAGCCGCATTCGCGGCGCCCCGGTCGCCTCGACGCTGATCGTCCGCACCGCCGACACGATCCGCAACGAAGGTCAGGCGACGCTTGCCGACGTCATCCGGACCATCCCGCAGAATTTCGGGGGCGGCCAGAACCCCGGCATCGGCGCCAATGTGCCCGCGGCAAGCGGCGTCAATGTCGGGAGCGGATCGTCGCTCAACCTGCGCGGCCTCGGTAGCGACGCGACATTGACGCTGCTCAATGGCCGGCGGCTCGCCTACAGTGCCTCGCGCCAGAGCGTCGATGTCTCCGCGATCCCGGTGAATGCGGTCGAGCGGATTGAGATCGTCGCGGACGGCGCCTCCGCGCTGTACGGATCGGACGCGATCGCCGGCGTCGCCAACATCCGGCTGCGGCGCGACGCTGAGGGGCTGACCACGAGCGCGCGCCTCGGCGCCTCCACCGATGGCGGCAATGTCGAGCAGGTCTACGGCGTCGTTGCGGGAAAGCGATGGTCGGGCGGCGGCATGCTGCTCGCCTATGAGTTCGGGCACAGCACCGCCATCCGCGCCGCCGACCGCGACTATGCGCGCGACCGGGTGCCCGGGCTCGATCTCTACCCATCGCTCCGGCGGCACAGCGTGGTGTTGAGTGGCCATCAAGGGCTCGCCGACACTGTCGAGCTGTCGCTCGACCTGCTCTACAACAATCGCCGCAGCTTCTCCCAGTTTCCGTTGAGCACCGCCGGGGTGACGCCATTTCGACACGCCGAGCAGCCTGCCGAGAGCGACTCGGCCGCGATCGCGCCGGCGCTGCGCTGGTCTCCCGGCGCGTGGCGCTTCGAACTCGCGGGGAGCGCAGGCCGGGACCGGGTCCATTATGCGACCAACCAGTTCACTGGCACCCAGCTGACCAGCCGGACATTCGGCTGCTATTGCAATGATGCCCATAGCGTCGAGCTCGCGGCCGACGGTCCGCTCTTCGCCTTGCCCGGCGGTCCCGCCAAGATCGCGCTGGGCGTCGGCTATCGTGACAACCGGCTGGTCAGCCAGCGCGGCGACAACAGCGCGCAGGACGTCGATGCGCACCAGGACAGCCGCTACGCCTATGCCGAAGCCAGCCTGCCGATCGTCGGACCGGCCCAGGCGATCCCGGCCGTCCATCGCCTCGATGCCAGCCTGGCCCTTCGCCATGAAGACTATCCCGGCATTGATGCAGTCACAACGCCCAAGCTCGGCCTGGTCTACGCACCGACGCCCGACGTCTCGTTGAAGGCGAGCTGGGGCCGGTCCTTCCGCGCGCCGACGCTCCTCCAGCGCTACCAGCCACTGGTGGTCGCCGTCCTTCCAGCCACCGTATTCGGCGGGACCGGCCTGCCATCGGGGGCCACGGCCCTGCTCTTGTCCGGGGGACGCGATTCACTGCAGCCCGAGCGTGCCCGCAGCTGGTCGACGACTCTGGCATTGCATCCCCGCGCGGTGGACGGGCTAAGCATCGAGATCAGTTATTTCGAGACGCTCTATCGGGATCGCATCGTGGCACCGGTCACCTTCATCGCCCGTGCGCTCGCCGATCCCGCCTATGCCGACCAGGTACTGCGCTCCCCCAGCCTTGCGACCCTCGAAAGCCTGCGTCTCGGGGCGGGGCAGTTCCTCAACGCCACCGGTCGCACCTATGACCCTACGAGCGTGGTCGCGGTCATCGACAACGCCAACCGCAATGCCGGGCGGCAGCGCGTGAAGGGTCTCGACATGCTGGCCCGCCTCGATCGCAGTCTCGGCGCCGGGCAGATCAACGCCACGCTTTCCGGCGCCTATCTGCAAAGCGACCAGCAACTGACGCCGGCACAACCCATCGTCGATCTGGCCGGCACGATCTTCAATCCTCCCCATTTTCGGGGACGAGCCACCCTCGGCTGGACCCAGAGCGGCTTGACTCTCACCGGCGCGGTGAGCCGGATTGGCGGGGTCGAGGACCGACGGACCTCGCCGGCACGCCGTGTCGGGGGCATGACGCAGGCCGACCTCACGCTTCGCTATCGCACCGGCCCAGGACCGGCATGGTGGCACAGTGTCGACCTTGCCGTGACCGCCCAGAACATCCTGAATGCCAAGCCCAGTCCGATCGCGACGACCCTGCCGTACGACACGCCCTATGATTCGACCAACTATTCGCCCTTCGGGCGGGTCCTCGCGATTTCGGCGACCAAGTCGTGGTGAGCGTTATGCTGCTGGCCGCTGGCCTCGCTGTCGCCGGTATCGATGCCGCGCCCCCGCCATGCCCCGGCATCATGCCGGCATTCACCCCGGCCGCCGCAGCGGGACGACCGGTCTCGCTCGACGATCTCCTGGCCTTGCGGGACATCGGCCAGCCCGACCCCTCGGTCGGTGGACCGAGCCCGCTCGCCGTCTCGCCCGATGGTCGCCGGATCGCGTTCGTCATCTCGCGCGCCGACCCCGTGGCCAATCGCGTCTGCCAGGCCTTGGTTGTGCTCGGCCTGGAACCGTGGGCTCAACCACGAATCGTCGATGAAGGCGGCGAGGCGATACGCGCGGAAAATGTCGTGCGCGGGTCGCGGACCGGCAGCGGCCTTCCTGCGACCATCGTCCCGGCATGGTCGCCCGACGGACGCTACCTGGCCTATCTCAAGCGTGTCGGCGGCCGGACACAGGCCTGGCGCGTCTCGGTCGACGACGGCACCGCCGTGCGGATCACCGACGCGCCGATCGATGTCGAGGCCGTCGGGTGGAGCGAGGACGGAACGAGGCTCGTCTTTGCGACGCGGCCCGAGCGAACGACCTTTGCCGACGCGGTACGCGCCGAGGGCCGCGCCGGGTTCGTGTTCGACCATCGCGTCATCCCGCCCAACGGCTTTGCGCCACAGCTGCCGGGCGATCTCGAGCGAGTGGTTTGGTCGGTACCCCGCAATGGCGGACCCGCTGCGCTTGCAGGCCGCCAGGACATCGTCCGCCTGGGTAGCGAACCGGTATTGAGCGAGCCCTCTCCTTTGAATGCCGTGACATCGGACGGGCGGAAGGCGGGCGCCGAGGTGGACGGTCCGTCCCCCTTTGCCGGCCGCCGGATCTGGGCCGACGGGAACGGCGGCCGGCTGGCCTGTATCGCCTCCGAATGCCATGGCTCGATCCGCGGGATGTGGTGGGGCCCCGATGGCCGCAGCCTTCTCTTCCTCCGCTATGAGGGCCCGAACAACGAGCGTACGTCGCTCTTTCGCTGGACGCCGGGCGAGGCTGCGGTCCGTCGCCTGCTGGTCACCGAGGATGCGCTGGTCGGCTGCACCATGGCGGCCAGGGAACTACTATGCCTGCGCGAGGCATCTTTGGCACCACGCCGCATCGTCGCGATCGACTTGGCCAGCGGTGCCGCACGAACAGTGTTTGACCCCAACCCTGAGTTCACGTCGCTGGCCAAGCCCCATGTCGAGCGCCTGCGCTGGACGAACCCTGCGGGTCTGCCCGCCTGGGGCGATCTCGTCCTGCCCGCAGGACAACCGCCCGCCAAGGGCTGGCCGCTGGTCATCGTCCAGTACACCAGCCGCGGCTTCCTGCGCGGCGGCACGGGCGACGAATATCCGATCCTGCCACTGGCCGCGAACGGGATCGCGGTGCTGAGCTTCCAGCGTCCACCGCTCGTCGTGCAGGCCCAGCCCAACCTCTCGAGCACCGAGGCCGTTGCGGCGGTGTTGCGCAACTGGGACGAGCGGCGCAGCACCCATGCTTCGCTCGAAGCGGGATTGGCGAAGCTTGCCGCGCGCGGCGACATCGACCGCGACCGGATGGGCATCACCGGGCTGAGCGACGGCTCGACCACGGCGCGCTATGCCCTGGTCGCCGGCATGCCGTTCCGCGCCGCGTCGCTCAGCACCTGCTGCCGCTACCTGCGAAGCGACCTCATTTACGGGGGCACTGTCCTTGCCGACGAGATGCGTGCGATGGGCTTTCCCAAGGTCACCGCCGACGATCCCGCATTTTGGGCGCCAATATCCTTGCCCCAGGCGGCTCCTCGGCTGCGCACGCCAATCCTCTTCCAGCTGGCCGACGAGGAAGGGCTGTTCGCGCTCGAGACATTCGCGGCCCTGCGCGAGAACGACGTCCCCGTCGAACTGCGCATTTTTCCCGACGAGCATCACATCAAATGGCAGCCGGCGCACCGGGCCGCAGTCTATGCTCGCAATCTCGACTGGTTCCGCTTCTGGCTCCGGGGCGAGGAGGATCCCGATCCCGCCAAGCGCGAACAGTATCGGCGGTGGCGGGACTGGCGCGACCATTCCGCCGTGACCCGCCCCCCGGCATCAGCTCCATGACCGCGCCCAGGCCTCGGCGTCGGCGAGTTGTAACAGGCGGGCAAAGCGCAAGTCGCGGGCAGGTCCCGGCGCCAGAGCAGCCTCCACCGCCGCCCGGTCGATGACGCCATGGACGGCCAGGCATCCGTCGAGCAGGAAAGGCCGCAACAGGTCAGCCTCCCGCTCGACCAGTCGCGCGAGGAAGCCGGTCGGCGTGCCCTTGGATCGCCGCCCCACCACCGAAGAGGGCAGGCGGGCTGCATAGGCTTGTCGGACGGGCACACGATTGCGTCCCTCTTCGAACCACATCCAGCTCGGCACCTGTAGCGCGGCCTCTGCCACGGGCTGCGAGACGAGGGGCGACAGGAGCGCCGGGTGTCGGTCCGGATCGAGACCATCCGCGACCGCCATGGCGGCAAGGAGCAGGTCGACCTGGGCTGCCTTGCCCGGCGGCGTGCCTCGCGGCACCTCGAGCCATGGATGGGAAGGATCAACGCCATCGATCACCCCGGGATCGAGGAGACTTTGGTCGACCGGCCAGCGATAGGCCGCACGACGCGTCACCAGGCGCATGCCGGCGCGTGCCAGGACAGCCGCAAGGCTGACCTGGGCCATCCGTGCGATCGAGACCGCTGTTGCGATTGGCCGTGACTCCCTGGCCATTCCGAGCAGGGCATCGACCACCGGGGCGACGCTTTGCAGCGAGCAGAACATGTTGTCGCCACCACCGCCATCGATGACCAGCGACGAACCGGTTTCTCTCGCCAGGTCGTCGGCAGCCGCAAATGTCGCTTGGCGGAACTGCGCACCGGTCGGTCGCGGCAAGCCACGCGCGAGGGGACGCGTGAGATCGACTTGACGAGGATCGCGAACGACCTCGACCAACGGGACGTCCAGATGGTGCGCCACGGCCCGGGCATGATCGCGTTCGTCGCCCTGTGCGTCTGCGACCACCATTGTCAGGCACGTGAAGCGGCGCCCAGTAGACGCCAGCGCCGCCGCCACGACCGAAGAATCCAGTCCGCCGGACAGGAGCAGGATCGCCGGCACGTCGACCGGGAGGCGTGATACGACTGCTATGTCGATCGCCCGGGCCAATGCTTCCGCCGCCGCATCGCCAGTATCGAAAGCCTGCGACCGGTGGGCCCATGACCAGGGAGACCAGTGCCGCTCGAGATGAATGCCGCGGTCGGAGACCTCGATTGCCTGCCCGCCGCCAAGTTCCTCGACGCCGCGCAGGCAGGTGCGCCCATTGCGCAAGTCGGTGGCCGCGAGGAAATGGCCCAGGGCATGCCAGTCGACAGCCGGAGCCAAACCGCCGAATGCGCTCAATAGCCTGACTGAAGAGGCCAGAACGACATGGTCGGGCGCCTCCTGCCAATAGCATGGCAGGCTGCCGAACGGCGCGCGCAAGGCGTAGCGGCCGTCACGCGAGGTGCCGACGGCAACATAATCGCCCCAATGGTCACGCGTCAGTTCACTTGCCGCGCTTATGGTCCCAGACGAAGCGCGAAGCGTCGCTTCCGTCAGCGACGTGGTTTCTCCGCGCCGGAAGACCGATCCGACGATACAGCCTTCCGGCGTGGCAATCGCATGCGACGCTGCGATCATCATCCGATCGTCGATGTGCCATACCCCAAGGCCAGCCCGGCCGGCTGCCTCGGAAAAGCGGGCTTGCTCCCCTCCACCGAAGGGCTGGGACTTGGCCAACCATGCCGCGAATGCCGGCCGGATCATATTACGAGGATCGGCGTGAACGCGTGCACGACATGCAACTCGTCGTTGAGCACTTCGGTGTCGCGCTGGACCCAGGCATGCGCCGCGAACGGGGCCAACTGCACGCCGAAGACAAGCCGGGCATCGGCAGAAGCACATCGCCGGGCCAGCGCCAGCGACAGGGGAAGACAGTGCCCCGTGGGGCTGACCAGCAGGCGCAGTCGCGCAAAGGCGCCCGCATGGCGATCGACATCGCGGGCAGTTCCGGCCTGCTGCTCTTGCCGACGCTGAAGTCGTGCAAGTTCACATCCCAGGCCGCGCCTGCGTATGCGCCAAGTGCTCGCCGCGAAGCACAGTCCGGCAATCATCGTCGAGGACCTGGGCGTGGTGTCGATTACCTCAAGGCGACTGGTCCGCGCGCGCGGGAGTTGGCAAGGCACGAGAGGTTCGCCCTTGGTGCTGTCAAGTAGTCCGGCCCGGACGAGCGCGAGGAGCGGTGCCGCCTCATCGCCTGCAAGTTCTGCACCGGCGCATAGCCGGTTGAGGGCTTGGCTCATTACGGCTGGAAGCATCCAGTAGCGGTCCGAGCGGGCATCGAGGAAGATCACGCTCTCGCCGATTGAGCAGAAGCCGACAAGCGGGGGTAGGAAGAACCTCATCGCGAAGCGGCGGGGTGTTCCCGGGAGCACCCCGCCACCCTTTCAGTCGTCGGCCAAGCCGGCGCCGAGGAACCCCTGGACCTCGTCGATCGGGGTGCCGGCCGGCCCCTGAGTCAGGGTACGGGCATCGCCCAGGTCGACCAGCGTCGGTGCCTTGTCGTTATCGCGTTCCATGACGTTCTCCTTGGTATGCCGCGATCATTCGCGACCTCGGGAGAATGTGCCGGCCGGTTGGATATACGAACTTTATACGGAGTTGATATTTCGAATGTCAGCAATTTGATCGCCCGCAACTAGCTCGTGAAGATTGCGGTTCACGGCATGTACGATTGCCTTAGTTTGATTTCGGCCAATTTTGTGTCGCGACGGGGGCCGCTATTGCCCTCCCCGCATCTTCCCATTTTGCCATATCAATCGTTCGTTTCAGAAAATGCATTTGGGAGCATATCTTTGAAGGAGCGAGCCAATTGGTTGGCAGGCAAAGCGTGTTCCGGTCAAGGCCGGCTCCGGGCCTTCCTTTTGAAGAGTGGCCAACCGAACGCTGTCGACCACTTTTTGCCGTTCCGGTCAGGTCGCGGGTACGACCGCTATCGCTGGAAAGCCGTCAATATCGACCAAGCGACCAGCATCGCCCGGCTAAAAGCCGTTCGTCTCACGCTCCTCCGCCGCGATACTGGCTGCTGGGGCACACCATTTGGCAGTCCCATTCCCCCCTCTCTTGAAGACAGTTGCGGGAACAAATTTTTGAGAAAATTTCCCTCTTATAGGCGCGGGAAAGACTGCTGTGCTCGTCCGATGCCCTTCCGGTTGAAGGTTCCTTACTGGGAAAAGGTGGCGGCTGCAGATACATGATTTGCGAGGATAAGTAGGTTGGGATCAATTTTTGGGGGGATCGATTGCGTCTGAAGCCTTGGCACTGGTGGTCGATCGCGCTGGCCATGATCATTTATATTCCGCTTGCATGGTTCATATTGGCCTACGCTGGCCTGCCACGCCTTTGGAGTCACCACGAGCACAAGCTCATCGGCCAGAACGACGCGATCACGTCCTATACCGCGCAGGATATTCCCGGCGATCCGATCAACCTGCGTATCCGGGGCCGCAAGGATGCGATCGTGGCAGCCTATCGACATGCCGGCTGGTCATTGGCGGATCCGGTTTCGCTGCGAACGGGCGCTCGCATCGGGTTGAGTGTCATCGCCGGACGCCCCTACCCGAATGCGCCGGTGAGCCCCCTGTTCGTGCAGGATCGGATGCAGGATTTCGCGTTCGAACGTGACGAGGGCGCCAGCGCCGATCGCCGCCACCATGTCCGCTTCTGGCAGATCGGCACCGACGACTGGCTCGCTGCAGCGACGTTTGATCGCGGCGTTGGACTGAGCCTCTTCACCTTGCAGATCACACATCATATCGGTCCCGACATCGATACCGAACGCGCCTTGTCGTCAGCTCTCCTTCAGGCTTGCGGCGCAGTCCCACAGCCACCGCAGTCCATGCGGCTACCGCCCGGGACATGGCACCGCAATGGCGGCGGGGACCGATATCACACAGACGGCTCTATCGCCGTACTGAGCCTAAACCGGCCGACCTGCTGACGAACGGTTATCGCTGACGCAGAACGATAGCTCCCGCTGCTCGACTAATGTGCGAGAAACAATGGCAAGTCGGCGGCTGACAGCAGGTGTCGTGTCGTGCCGCCCAGCGCCCATTCGATCAAGGCATTGTGACGATAGGCTCCGGCAACGAGTGCGTTCGCCCCGACGGCATGTGCCTCGGCCACGATCTGGGCGCCCAGTCCACGATCATCACCCGCGACGGCATGGACCCCGACGCGGATGCCGCCGCGACCAAGATCGTCCACCAACTTGCGCGCTGCATCCTCGCCCTTGTCGATCAACAGGATCGTGACGCGCTCGGCTGCAGCGAGCCAGGGCATTGCGTTGGCAACGACCTTGGCGGACGCCTCGCTACCGCTCCAGGCGATGGCGATATGCGACAACCGGGTTGCCACGACTTGCGAGGGAGCCAACAGAACCGTAAGCGCTGTTAACGCACCACGCGGGCGGCGTATGCCCATGGCATGAGGTCGCCGAGTGCATTGATGCGGTGGCCGCCCGCAAGGCGCTTGAGAGTGTCGGTCAGCCAGGCCTGTGGGTCGACGCG
>NZ_MQUI01000134.1:0-405 GCF_001970915.1 Sphingomonas sp. Sph1(2015) | reverse complement strand
GGAATATTGCGCAATGGGCGAAAGCCTGACGCAGCGACGCCGCGTGAGGGATGAAGGCCTTCGGGTTGTAAACCTCTTTCAGCAGGGAAGAAGCGAAAGTGACGGTACCTGCAGAAGAAGCACCGGCTAACTACGTGCCAGCAGCCGCGGTAATACGTAGGGTGCAAGCGTTGTCCGGAATTATTGGGCGTAAAGAGCTCGTAGGCGGTTTGTCGCGTCTGCTGTGAAAACTCGGGGCTCAACTCCGAGCTTGCAGTGGGTACGGGCAGACTAGAGTGCGGTAGGGGAGACTGGAATTCCTGGTGTAGCGGTGGAATGCGCAGATATCAGGAGGAACACCGGTGGCGAAGGCGGGTCTCTGGGCCGTAACTGACGCTGAGGAGCGAAAGCATGGGGAGCGAACAG
>NZ_MQUI01000133.1:0-406 GCF_001970915.1 Sphingomonas sp. Sph1(2015) | reverse complement strand
TCGCTTAGAGTATCATGGCAAACCTGTTCAAGATACGGATGAATTAGAAGTAGTGACAAACCAATATCGTGCAGTTGGTGGCGGAAACTATAGTATGTTTAAGCCGGAGAAGATTGTGCGTGAGGTGCAGATTGACATGACGGAGCTCATTGCGGAATACTTGCGCAAACATCCAGACATCGAAGCAACAGTCAACAACAACTTTAAGACTGTGGTGAAATAATATAAAGACACTTCAAACTCCTCAGAGTTTGTTATAGAAAAGCATTATAGGATACCGGTTTGAGTCTTAGGTCTCAAACCTACCAAGCTTCAAACAGTCTCTACGAAATGAATTTCTAAAGGCTGTAATTCACATTGGTTATCATCCCCTATAATGCTTTCTATAACCTCTGAGGAGTTTTTC
>NZ_MQUI01000132.1:0-418 GCF_001970915.1 Sphingomonas sp. Sph1(2015) | reverse complement strand
GGAATATTGGTCAATGGGTGAGAGCCTGAACCAGCCATGCCGCGTGCAGGAAGAAGGCCTTCTGGGTTGTAAACTGCTTTTGCCAGGGGATAAAATACCCTTGCGAGGGTAATTGAAGGTACCTGGTGAATAAGCCACGGCTAACTACGTGCCAGCAGCCGCGGTAATACGTAGGTGGCAAGCGTTGTCCGGATTTATTGGGTTTAAAGGGTGCGTAGGCGGCCTTTAAGTCAGTGGTGAAATACTTCGGCTTAACCGGAGAGGTGGCATTGATACTGATGGGCTTGAGTACAGATGAGGTAGGCGGAATTGACGGTGTAGCGGTGAAATGCATAGATATCGTCAAGAACACCGATAGCGAAGGCAGCTTACTAGGCTGTAACTGACGCTGATGCACGAAAGTGTGGGGATCAAACAG
>NZ_MQUI01000131.1:0-418 GCF_001970915.1 Sphingomonas sp. Sph1(2015) | reverse complement strand
CTGTTTGATCCCCACGCTTTCGTGCCTCAGCGTCAATATTTGCGTAGTGAGCTGCCTTCGCAATCGGTGTTCTATGTCATATCTAAGCATTTCACCGCTACATGACATATTCCGCTTACCTCCACGGTATTCAAGATAGATAGTATCAATGGCAGTTTCCGAGTTAAGCCCGGAGATTTCACCACTGACTTACATACCCGCCTACGCACCCTTTAAACCCAGTGAATCCGGATAACGCTTGCACCCTCCGTATTACCGCGGCTGCTGGCACGGAGTTAGCCGGTGCTTATTCATCTGGTACCGTCAAGTACTTTAGAAAAATCATTTCTTCCCAAATAAAAGAAGTTTACAATCCAGAGGACCTTCATCCTCCACGCGGCATGGCTGGTTCAGACTTGCGTCCATTGACCAATATTCC
>NZ_MQUI01000130.1:0-421 GCF_001970915.1 Sphingomonas sp. Sph1(2015) | reverse complement strand
AGGAATATTGGTCAATGGGCGGAAGCCTGAACCAGCCATGCCGCGTGCAGGAAGACGGCCCTACGGGTTGTAAACTGCTTTTGTACGGGAATAAACCTCCTTACGTGTAAGGAGCTGAATGTACTGTAAGAATAAGGATCGGCTAACTCCGTGCCAGCAGCCGCGGTAATACGGAGGATCCAAGCGTTATCCGGATTTATTGGGTTTAAAGGGTGCGTAGGCGGCCTATTAAGTCAGGGGTGAAAGACGGTAGCTTAACTATCGCAGTGCCTTTGATACTGATGGGCTTGAATGTACTTGAGGTAGGCGGAATGTGACAAGTAGCGGTGAAATGCATAGATATGTCACAGAACACCAATTGCGAAGGCAGCTTACTAAAGTATGATTGACGCTGAGGCACGAAAGCGTGGGGATCAAACAG
>NZ_MQUI01000129.1:0-424 GCF_001970915.1 Sphingomonas sp. Sph1(2015) | reverse complement strand
GGAATCTTCCGCAATGGGCGAAAGCCTGACGCAGCGACGCCGCGTGGGGGAAGAAGGCCTTCGGGTTGTAAACCTCTTTCAGCAGGGACGAAGCCACTCGGGTTAATAGCCCAGAGAGTGACGGTACCTGCAGAAGAAGCCCCGGCTAACTACGTGCCAGCAGCCGCGGTAATACGTAGGGGGCAAGCGTTGTCCGGATTTATTGGGCGTAAAGAGCGTGTAGGCGGCCAGATAGGTCGGTTGTGAAAACTGGAGGCTTAACCTTCAGACGTCGACCGAAACCATCTGGCTAGAGTCCGGAAGAGGAGAATGGAATTCCTTGTGTAGCGGTGAAATGCGCAGATATCAGGAAGAACACCCGTGGCTAAGGCGGTTCTCTAGTACGGTACTGACGCTGAGACGCGAAAGCGTGGGGAGCGAACAG
>NZ_MQUI01000128.1:0-425 GCF_001970915.1 Sphingomonas sp. Sph1(2015) | reverse complement strand
GGAATCTTGCGCAATGCGCGAAAGCGTGACGCAGCAACGCCGCGTGGGGGAAGAAGGCCTTCGGGTTGTAAACCCCTTTCAGTTGGGACGAAGCTTCGACGGTTAATAGCCGGCTGGAGTGACGGTACCTTCACAAGAAGCCCCGGCTAACTACGTGCCAGCAGCCGCGGTAATACGTAGGGGGCAAGCGTTGTCCGGAATCATTGGGCGTAAAGCGCGTGTAGGCGGCTCGGTAAGTCCGCTGTGAAAGTCCGGGGCTCAACCCTGGGATGCCGGTGGATACTGCCGAGCTCGAGTCCGGAAGAGGCGAGTGGAATTCCTGGTGTAGCGGTGAAATGCGCAGATATCAGGAGGAACACCAATGGCGAAGGCAGCTCGCTGGGACGTGACTGACGCTGAGACGCGAAAGCGTGGGGAGCAAACAG
>NZ_MQUI01000127.1:0-425 GCF_001970915.1 Sphingomonas sp. Sph1(2015) | reverse complement strand
CTGTTTGCTACCCACGCTTTCGTACATGAGCGTCAGTGTTATCCCAGGGGGCTGCCTTCGCCATCGGTATTCCTCCACATCTCTACGCATTTCACTGCTACACGTGGAATTCTACCCCCCTCTGACACACTCTAGATTGCCAGTTCAAAATGCCATTCCCAGGTTAAGCCCGGGGATTTCACATCTGGCTTAACAATCCGCCTGCGCACGCTTTACGCCCAGTAATTCCGATTAACGCTCGCACCCTACGTATTACCGCGGCTGCTGGCACGTAGTTAGCCGGTGCTTCTTCTGCTGGTACCGTCATTAGCAGCCTATGTTAGAGACTACCGTTTCGTTCCAGCTGAAAGAGCTTTACAACCCGAAGGCCTTCTTCACTCACGCGGAATGGCTGGATCAGGGTTGCCCCCATTGTCCAAAATTCC
>NZ_MQUI01000126.1:0-425 GCF_001970915.1 Sphingomonas sp. Sph1(2015) | reverse complement strand
GGAATTTTGGACAATGGGCGCAAGCCTGATCCAGCCATGCCGCGTGCAGGATGAAGGCCTTCGGGTTGTAAACTGCTTTTGTACGGAACGAAAAGGCTCTTTCTAATACAGGGGGCTCATGACGGTACCGTAAGAATAAGCACCGGCTAACTACGTGCCAGCAGCCGCGGTAATACGTAGGGTGCAAGCGTTAATCGGAATTACTGGGCGTAAAGCGTGCGCAGGCGGTTTTGTAAGTCTGTTGTGAAAGCCCCGGGCTCAACCTGGGAATTGCGATGGAGACTGCAAGGCTTGAATCTGGCAGAGGGGGGTAGAATTCCACGTGTAGCAGTGAAATGCGTAGAGATGTGGAGGAACACCGATGGCGAAGGCAGCCCCCTGGGTCAAGATTGACGCTCATGCACGAAAGCGTGGGGAGCAAACAG